>PKCW01000219.1 GCA_002862965.1 Pseudomonadota bacterium | reverse complement strand
AAAGCCATCGATGCTTCGCGATCTCCTCGGCCGACATGCGAGGCTCCTGGGCAACCTCCGTCGCCACCGCCGCCACCGCCGTCGCGGCCGCGTTCCAGACCGGCGCGTCGAGCTTGGCGAGCCATTGGCGCTTCGCGGCCTCCTCACCCGACAGCACGTCGTCGCACGTCTTGCCGTCGCCCTCGGTGCACGCCTCGTGGAGAGCGTGCATCTCCGACGCCTCTACGGCCATTTCCGAGACCGCCAGCGCCGCGTGGCCGATGGCCTGCAGGCGATCCCAGTGCGCTGCGGCGGCAACGACTTGCGGGTCGGCGGCGGCGCTCGACACCAGGCCAAGCCGCACGTTGCGGATGTCGTTGAGCAGAAGATTGATGCGGCCGGCGTCCCCGCCGTGCAGCGACTCGGGAATCCCGGCGATCACCAGGTGCGAGATGATGGCGCCGTCGAAAGCCGCCCAGGCGATCGCCACCAGCAGCGCGGGCAGCACGCACCACAGCGCGGCGTAGAGGCCATAGTAGGCGGGCAGGGAATGCAGCTTGCGCAGCTCCCCGTCGACCAGCCCGAAGGCGCGGCGGCGCCCCAACTGATAGGTGATCAGCCCCAGGGCGACGAGCAGAAGCGTCGAGATCAGCGGGTTCATGTGTACTACCGCGCAAGAGGAGGCCGGCATCGGACGCCGGCCTCCAGGCCTTGTTACTTCAAGGTCGCCATCTTCTTGGCCGAATCGGCCACCTGCTTGCGATCGGCATCCGGCAGCGCAATCAGGCCGCGATCGGTCAGGTAGCCCTCGGGGCCGAAGGCCTTTTCACTGGTGAACTCGGCCAGGAACTCCGCAATCCCCGGAATCACGCCGACATGCGCCTTCTTCACATAGAAGAACAGCGGACGCGACAGCGGATAGGCGCCGCCCGAAATGGACTCGTAGCTCGGGCGCGAGCCGTTCAGGATGGCCGGCTTCACGGTGGCGAGGTTTTCCTCGAGGAAGCTGTAGCCGAAGATGCCGTAGGCATCCTTGTTGGCGGTGAGCTTCTGGACGATGAGGTTGTCGTTCTCGCCGGCCTCGATGAAGGCGCCGTCTTCACGCATGGTGCCGCAGGCAGCCTTGAACGCTTTCTCGTCCTTTTCCTTCATTTCCTTCAGGAAGGGAAAGCCCTTGCAGCCGCCTTCCATGCCCAGCTCGACCAGGGCGTCGCGGGTGCCGGAGGTCGGCGGCGGACCCAGGACTTCGATCTTCTGCTTCGGCAGGCTGGGATCGATGTCGCTCCACATCTTGTAGGGGTTGGGCACCAGCTTGTCGCCGCTCTTGGGATCGGGGACATTCTTGGCCAGCGCCAGATAGAGCTGCTTCAGATCGAGCTCCAGCGGCTTGGCGGCCTTGCTGTTGGCCAGCACGATGCCGTCAAAGCCGATCTTGACCTCGACGATGTCCTTCACGCCGTTCTTGGCGCAGTCTTCCTTCTCGGAGGACTTGATGGCGCGCGAAGCGTTGGAAATGTCCGGATGCTGCACGCCCACGCCGCCGCAGAACAGCTTGAAGCCGCCGCCGGTGCCGGTCGATTCGACCTTCGGGGTCTTGAACTTGCCGCTCTTGCCGAACTGCTCGGCCACCACGGTGGAAAAAGGGTAGACCGTCGAGGAGCCGACGATGTTGATGTAGTCCCGCGCCTGGGCGGCCAGGGGGGCGGCCAGCAGGGTTGCCGCGGCCAGGGCCAGATGACCGATCTTCTTCTGCATGAAAAATCCTCTCGCAGCAGGTTCAGGGGGCGGCCCGTCTCGAATTCTTGGTCCGGGCTGCCGGGATTCCGGCGGGGCGCGGTGACGACCTTAGAGACGCAGACGGGAAACTTCGGCGCACTATAAGGGCCGGAAAGACCGCCAGCCATCAAACTCTATGGCAGTTTCATGACGCTTTCATGTCATCCGCCGCCAGCCGCCCGACCCCGGCGACATAGGCCCCGATATCGCATTTGCGCTCCAGACCCGCCGCGTTCATGTAGCGCACGGTCCCGAAAACCGGCCGCTCCGGCCAGGGGCGGTCGTGCAGGCCGAAGATCCATCCCACGTTGGCATAGCTGTTCGGCGACAGTCCGTCCAGAAAATAGCGGTTGTTGAGAGCGAGGCAGTGCGCATGCGCCGTCTCCGCGTCGGGCGACCACTCGAGGATCTTCTTGCCCCAGTACATCCGCAGGTGGTTGTGCATGTAGCCGGTGAGCCGCGCCTCGGTCATGGCGGCATTCCAGTAAGCATCGTGCGTGGCCGCCGCCTCCAGTTGGGCCAGCCCATAGACATGCGGCCGCGGATCGGCGGCGTGCCGCGCCAGGGTCTCCCGCGCCCAGGCCGGAACGCCTTCATGGCGATCCCAGGCGGGATGACGCAGGGTGAAGTTGTGGGCCAGTTCCCGCCGCACGATCAGCTCGTCCAGAAAGGCGTCCCGATCGGCGTCCGCCGTCCCCGGACGCGCCGTGATCATGGCCGCAATGCGCTGCGCCGAGATCTGGCCGTACTGGAGGTAAGGGGACAGATGCGAGACCGCTGCGGCTTCCGGATGGCGCCGCCGCGCAGCGTAGCCGTCCAGCGCCGTGCCCATGAAACGCGCCAGGGCACGCTCGGCGCCGGCACGGCCCCCGGCAAGGAAACGGGTCACCGGGCCGGGCGTCCGGTCGGCGTCGATGCCGCGGCACAGGCCGTCGAGGTCCGCGAGCGACTCGCCGGCGAGTGCGGGCGGCTCACCGCTCTGTACGGGCGCCTGTGCGGCAGCCTCGAGATGCTCGGGCAAATGGCGCAGGAGCCGCGGCCGCAGGGTTCGGGCCGCCACTTCGAGGCGTGCGCTCGCCACATCGGCGGGCACCACGAGCTCGGTTTCGACCTGCCAGACCGCGCAGGGCGCAGATTCGGCGAGAGCCGTCCGCCAGGCCGCGAGCGGCGGAAGATAGGCGCGATCACACACGATGCCCGCGGCATCGCTCGCCAGGTCCTGGACGACCGCCTGCGGCTCGCCCCAGCGGACAACAAACGGGATGCCGACGGTCGACAGGGTCTGCGCGGTTTCGGCCAGCCCTTCCAGCATGAACCGGAAATGACGCAGGGTGGCTTCGGGGTAGCGGCGCAGCAGCGCGAACACCACGACCACCGGCAGACCCAGCCGTCGCCCCTGCCCGCAGGCGAAGGAGAGGGCCGGATTGTCGTGCGCCCGCTGGGCCTGCTGCATCCAGTAGAGCACGTAGCGCCCCGGCTGCCAGGGCCGGTCGTTGAGGCGCCGCACGCGGTCGGGATGGATGAAGGGCTCGGGGCTGTCGGACCCGTTCATGCGGGCGACGGTTCGGCCGGATAGAAGCGCGTGTTCATGCGCGCCACGAACGCGACCAGATTGCCCTGATTGGTCACGGCTTCCTTCACCAGCGAATCGACCGGGAAGGCCAGCACGCCGGCCAGGAAGGCATGTGCCACCGCGTCCACGGTGCGCGGCTGATCGCCGAGGAAAAACGACCGCTTGCCCAGCAACGCGGCCAGTGCGTCCACATCTTCGATGCCCAGGGCGTCGATTTCGGGTGGCTCATGGCGCCCCATGCCCTGCCCCCGCAAGTCGCGCTGCAACTGGCGCCGCACCAGAAACGGCACCGCCGTCCGCAGCGGCTGCGCCAAGGCGCCGAAAAACACCTCCCGCGACATCGCCCAGCCCTGCGGGTCGATCCAGCGGCCATGCAGGACCACCCAGTAGAAGTGGTCCTCCAGCATGCGGATCACGGCCAGCGCCAGCGCCCGTTGCGGTGCGGACAGGCCGGCATCCGGATCGACGCCGTAGCGCTCGGCGAGGTAGCCCAGGATCAGGTGCGAATCGGCGACCCGGACGCCGTTGTCCTCGATGTAGGGCAACTTGCCCTTCGGCGCCTTGCGCGGATCGCCGGCCATGAGCTGATAGGGGAGCGCCGTCATGCGCAACCAGGTTTCCACCTTCATGCAGAAAGGACTGGCGCTCGGCAGGCCATAGGCGGGCGGAAACTGGTAGAGCCGGATCATGTGCTTTCCCCGGGGATATCGGTCGTCACCGCCTTATAGCCGAATCCGCACGCCCCGGCCAGATCGCAAAAAAAGTCCCGGCCGAAGCCGGGACAGGAGCCCACGAACGTCATGAAGCAAAGATTGCGTCCGGATGGTCGCGTCGATCCTAGGCCGGGGTGCGCAATTCGGCCGGATCCAGCGCTGCATCCGGGGTCGCTGCGGCATGGATGCGCGCGTAGCCGTAGAGGCCGGCCGCCATTGCCAGATAGGCCAGCGCGGCGGCCGGATTGTGCCCCAGGCCGATCGATTCGCTGTGCATGAAGCCGACGAAGGTCATCACGGCCCCGGCCAGCGCAAACCCGGCGGCGCGCGGGTAGGCGCGATCGATGATGCAGGCCACGACGGCCGCCAGGATGAGACTGGTCAGGATGGCGCCGCTGCCGAGCAGTTCGAGGCCGTGGTAGAGCACCCCGGTACCGGCGAGCTTGTCGATGCCGACCGTCGCGGCGTTGGTGCCGGCGGCGCCCAGCGCGTTGTCGATCATCAGCTTGCCCCAGCCGGCGACCTGCGGGATCAGCGCCAGCACGACCGCCGGCGCGTGACTCTTGGGCACCTCCTGGAAGGCCTGGGCGCCGATCAGCATGCCGATGTAGAGCAGGATGGGCGAGATCGCCACCACCGGGATCAGCGCCATCAGCACCGCCACGATGCCGAACCACGACAGGATCAGCACCATCACGCCGGTCGCGGCCGAGTAGCCGATGCGCCCGCCGATGGCCTTCCAGCCGGGATGGCCGATGTAGACCGCGTTGATGAAGGGATTGCCGAGCATGCAACCGATCAGGCTCACCACACCGTCCACGGTGATCACCCGCGTGGTCGGAAAGTGATCACCGCCCGCCTCGGCACTCTCCACGTTGTCCATCGCCTCGACGAGATCGTAGATGCCGAACGGGATGGCCGTGACCAGAATCACGCCCAGGTACTCGAAGCCGCCGAACACATGGCCCACCGCCGGCAGCGGCACCGAAAAGCCAAAGCCCGCGAACGACGCGCCGAGCTTGTCGAGGCTCATGCCGCCGAAGCTGAAGCCGAACGCGAGCCCGCCCCAGGCGATCAGCGAGCCGACGCCGATGGCCACCAATCCCGCTGGAATGCCGCGCCAGTAGCGCACGCCGCCGAACCAGCTCGCGAGCAGGATGGCGAAGCAGACAAGCCGATCACCGGGTCCATGTACATCTCCAGCGCCGGGCGCATGGAGATAAAGGCGATGGAGACACCGGCCAGCGCCCCCAGCAGCGCGGCGCGCGGCGTGATCTTCTTGATGTAGGGCGCGACGAAGCCGCCTGCCATCAGCACGAAGCTCTGCACGAACACCCAGGTCAGCCCCGCTTCCCAACCCTTGATGGGATCGCCGGTCGTGCCTGCGATGGGCAACATGATGACGAACACCACCACGAACATGTGCGGCACACTGATCCCGGAGGGCAGCGCGCATACGGTGTCACGCCCTTCTTTCTTGGCGAGCTGAAAGGCCAGCCAGGCGTAGTAGACGGTGGACAGGAACAGCATCAGCCCGGTGGCGGGCAGGATGCGCCCGAACACGATGTCGTCCGGCAGTTTCAGGACATAGCGCAGCAGCGCCGTCAACGTGAGCAGATTGACCAGAATGTTGGTGCCGAAGCCAAAAAAGGCGTTCCAGTCGCCGGGTGACCAGATCTTTGCAGCCGTGCCGTTCATGCGAGTGACCTCCCAAAGGGGTGAAAGAAGCGAATTCAGGCAGCGGCGCGGGTGAGCGCGGCGCACACCCGCGCCGAGTCGGATACCCAGCCGAAGATGCCGCCCTGGGCCGTGATCATGGCCAGCGCGACCCGGTGGAATTCCGGGAAGTAGGACCCCACGGCATCGCTCACCACCATGCACTCGTAGCCCCGATCGTTGGCTTCGCGCACCGTGGTGTGCACGCACACCTCCGTCGTCACGCCGGCAACCAGGAGGGTGCGGATGCCCGCATTGGCGAGGATCAGGGCCAGATCGGTCTGGTAGAAGGCACCCTTGCCCGGCTTGTCGAGGACTGGCTCCCCGGGCGCGGGCGCGAGTTCCGGCACGATGCCGTGACCCGGCTCGCCGCGGATCAGGATGCGACCCATGGGCCCGGGATCGCCGATGTGCTTGGGCCCGCCGCCACGGGCCAGCTTGGAGGGAGGCGCGTCCGAGAGGTCCGGGCGATGACCCTCGCGGGTGTGGATGATCAGCAGGCCGGCGGCGCGCGCGGCCGCCAGCAGCGCCTGACAGGGCGCGATCGCGCTCCGCAGCAGCGAGACATCGTTGCCCAGCATCGCGCCGAACCCCCCGGGTTCGAGGAAATCGCGCTGCATGTCGATGATGATCAGCGCAGTCGAAGACACATCCAGACGAAGCGGTTCGGCATCCAGCAGGGACATGGGGCTCGCCCTCCGGTCAATTCATGCAACATTGCATACAATGCAAACCGCATACCGATTCCCCGGCGCCGCGGGCCGGGACGCGGCGCCGCAGGCAACCACATGAAAGAAATGACAAAAACCGTTCTCTCGCCAGCGGTGCATGTCGTCCGCTCGACCCCGGGAGCGCACCGTCCTGGACCGCGGTCCCGGTGGTGCGCCACCTTGGCGCAGCCGTCCTTGCGTATGAAGCAATGCGCGTCCTGCGCATGGCTTGCGTCGCAAGTCCGCTACAGCCCCGGACCTGCCCCGCGAGTCGCGCCTTGGCGGGCTTGACCCGCGTTCGGCCGTCTCTGGCGAAACGGCGCACCTGAAATATCCACGAGCGCTCAGTCGAAGCGGACGGGACGTTCCCAGATGGCCAGCACGACACAGCCCTGGGCGCTGCGCACGGCGTGGCCGGAACCCGGCGGATTGACCAGCAGGGTCCCGGCCGGATAGCGACCGCGATCGTCTTCCTGCGTGCCCTCGAGGACCAGGATGTACTCGTAGCCGACGTGCTCATGGGCGGGCACGCTGGCGCCTGGGGCGTAGCGCAGCAGGGCCGCGCGCAAGCCGCTCGGGGCTGGTTCATGCAGCGGCACCTGCTCGATGCCCTCGCGAAACGGCTGCCATGACCACGCCCCGGCGTCGAATCCCGCAGCCATCGACAACAAGTCCAGCGCGCGCCGCTGAATGTCCGTTGCATCGCTCAAGCAATCGCCTCCAGCAGGGCGCCGGACGTCGCCACCGCACCGAACACGCCGCCCTGCATGGTCACCATCTTGAGCGCCGCGAGGTGGTTGCCGTGGTCGGTCGCCCCGCAGCAGTCGCCCAGGATCAGGCACTCGAAGCCGCGGTCGTTGGCCTCGCGCATCGTGGTGTGCACGCACACGTCGGTGGTGATGCCGGTCAGCACCAGATTGCGGATGCCGCGCGTGTGCAGCAGCAGTTCGAGATCCGTGGCGCAGAAGCTGCCCTTGCCGGGCTTGTCGATGATGGGTTCTCCAGGCAGGGGGCTGAGCACGGGGATGATTTCCCAGCCCGGTTCGCCGCGCACCAGAATCTTGCCGCACGGGCCGGCATCGCCGATGCCCGCACCGATGCGGCGCGAGCGCCAGCGCTTGTTGGCCGGCAGGTCGGCGAGATCGGGCCGGTGGCCCTCGCGGGTGTGAATGACGTGAAAGCCCCGGCTGCGGAACGCACCGAGCACGGCGCGGATCGGCTCGATGGGCGCGCGCGTGAGGCCGATGTCGTAGCCCATGGTGTCCACATACCCGCCCGGGCCGCAGAAATCGATCTGCATGTCGATGATGATGAGCGCCGTGTTGCCGGGCTTGAGGTCGCCGTCGTACGGCCAGGGGTAGGGATTGGCGTCGAGGTGGATGGGGTTCACGATGACCTCCGGAAAAACACTGGGATCGCAGCCGGGAAACTCATCAAGCAAGGACCGTGCTGGCGCTCAGCGCGCAGCAAGCCAAGCCCGCCAGCCGCCGTGGGTGGTGATGTCGGTGGCGCCGGCGAGCGCCGCGGGCTCGCACAGAAAGCCTTTCACGGCGCGGTGTCCGTCGAGTTGCACGGTGCCGATGGCGAGCGGCGCCGGCACGCCGGCGAGAAAGGTGCCGACTTCGGCGAGCGGCAGGCGCCAGATCTCGATCTCGATGGCGCCGCCGGTCGCATCGCGCACCAGGCCTGGGCGGGGTGGGTTGAAGCCGGCGAGCGCGTACAGGCGATAGGCGGGCGCGGTGCGCGTGCGTTCCAGCAAGCGCGCGCCGCGATTGGTGAGTTCGTGGTTCAGCGGCAGGCCCTGCATGTGGCCGCCGCAGACGGCGATGTCGAACGTGGCGCCATCCTCGGTCGCGGTGTATGGCGGCGTATCGGCCAGCGGCAGACCCACGGCGCCGGTGGTGGTGTTCAGCACCCGGTGCAGGCGGTCGGCGAGCCCGAGCAGCGCCCGGTCATGCCCGGCCGGCGCCTGCACGGTGACGCCGAAGGGTAGCCCGGACGGCAGGAATCCCGCCGGCACCGCCACCGCGCACAGGTCGAGCAGGTTCATGTGGTTGGTGTAGTGGCCGAGGCGCGTGTTGAGCGCCACCGGGTCGGCCAGCACCGCCGCGCGCGTGTAGGCGGTCGGGATGGTCGGCGTCAGCAGGCAGTCGATGTCCTGCCACAGCGGCTCGACCGCGCGGCGCAGCGCGCGCAGGCGGTAGTCGGCGGCGAAGGCGTCGCCAGCGGTGAAGCGGTCGGCGCCCAGGATGATGTCGCGCACCACCGGCAGCACCGCGTCCGGGCGGCGGTCCAGAAAATCGCCGACGGCGAGACGGCGCTCCGTCAGCCAGGGGCCGTCGTAAAGCAGGCGCGCGGCTTCGCGAAACGGCGTGTAATCGATCGCCACGGCCGTGCCGCCCAGCGCTTCGAGCGCCGCGACGGCACGCGCGAAAGCCGCGGCGCCGGCTGCATCGCCGTCGAAGTCGAGTTGATCGGATTGCGGCACGCCGAAGCGGAACGCCGCGCCCGGCGCCGGCACCAGCGGCCGGTCGGCTCGCGCGAACGGGTCCTCGGCATCGAAGCCGGCGATGACGTCCAGCACCGCCGCCGCGTCGGCGCAGGTGAGCGCGAACACCGACACGCAGTCGAGCGAGCGGCAGGCCGGCAGCACGCCGCGGCTGCTCACCAGGCCGCGGCTGGGTTTCAGGCCGACGAGATTGCCGAGCGCGGCCGGCACGCGGCCCGAGCCCGCGGTGTCGGTGCCGAGCGCAAAGCTGACGAGGCCATGCGCGAGGGCCAGCCCGGAACCCGAACTCGACCCGCCGCAGATGTACAGGGCGTCAAACGCGTTGGCCGGTGCGCCGAAGGGTGTGCGCGTGCCGGACAGCCCGGTCGCGAACTGGTCCATGTTGGTCTTGCCGACCAGTAGCGCGCCGGCGTCCAGCAGGCGCTGCACGGCGGGCGCCGTGTGCGCCGGCACATAGGCGAACTCGGGGCAGGCGGCCGTGGTCGGCAGGCCGGCGACATCGAGGTTGTCCTTGACCGCGAACGGCACGCCGTGCAGCGCCCCGCGCGCCGCCGGCGGCAGGGCGTCGAGCGCCGCTGCACGCGCGCCCAGCGCCGCGTCCGGCACCTCGGTGATCCAGATGCCGTCCGCCGTCACCGCCCGGCGCCGGGCGATGACCTGCTCGACCAGCGCCTGCGCCGTGGTGCCGCCGGACAGCGCCAGCCGCAGCGTCGACAGCGCCGGAATCGGCGCCTCCTCCGGGGCGGCAGGGGGCGACGTCATGCTCACCAGATCCACTTCACCATCGCCTGCGGCACGTCTTCGTCCATGCCGTCGATGCCGAACTTGTTACGCCAGATCTGATATTCGACACCCACCTGCAGCTTGTTTTCGCCCCATCCGGCCAGGCCGCCGACATCGACCAGAAGGCGCGGCGCCGTGATGATGTTGTCCTCCAGCGGATCCTCGCCCCAGGCGTAGTCGAAGAAGCCTTCGAACACCATCGGCACCGGCCCGAGCTTGAAGGGCGCGCCCCACACCAGCGTGATCTGCTGACCGGAATCGATGTCGGCGTCCTGACTGTCGCGGATGTACCAGTTGAACTGGAAGAACTGCAGGCCGGGCAGCTTGAGGTCCACCGCCAGACCGTACAGCAGGGTCTGTTCCACGGGGGATTCGGGGATTTCGAGCGTGGCGGTGAAGAGGACGTCCTTCACGATGCCCGCCGACAGTTCATGGCCGGCAAAGATGTTGCCGAGCGAGAGCCGCGGCGAAAGTTCGGCGTAGTAAGCGGCGCTCGTCTCTGCGGTGGTCCCGAAACCGTCTCCCTTGCCGAAGGGGTTGGTGATGTCGACGAAGAAGAAGTTGTCGCCATACTTCCAGGTATTGAAGTGTTCGACGGTGACGATGCCGGCCTCGTCGTCCTCGGAGAAGCCCCCATCGGGATCGAAGTCCGCGTAGCGCGTGCCGTGGAGGTACTGGATGTTGGTCGTGGCGAAGTTCGCCGAGCCCGCCTGGGCCGCGCCGGCAAGCGTCATCAGGACGCCACCCGCGCCAAGCGCGAGCAGGGCAGAATTGCGATGGGCTGAGGTCATGATCCGATCCCCCTGAGTTGCGTGGGCCCACCCCTTGGTATCCCACGTTGCATGCAATGACGAGCACAAACCATGCCGCGTGCGGAGAGCCGCTGTTGAGGCCGTCATTCCCGGTGAAGATCTGGGGTGTCGTGGCCGGATCGGGACGCCGCTGCGCCGAGTTCGCGCGCGCCACGACCCGTGATGGTGCAGGCGCGCCTGCAGAAACCGGGGGCGATATGCCATGATGGATGCCACATTGCATCCCGAGGTTTCAGGCCCGCATGTCCAGCCGCCCGTCTGCCCATGTCGTCTACAACGCGCTCAAGGACCGCATTCTCGGATTCGCCCTCTACCCGGGCACCCGCGTCACCGAAACGGAGCTGGCTGCGGATTTCGGGGTGAGCCGGACGCCGATCCGCGAAGCGCTGCAGCGCCTGGCGGCGGAAGGCTTCGTCACCATCCGCCCGAAGCAAGGCTGCTTCGTCCGTGAGCTCGACATCGAGGAGATCGACCAGCTCTATCAGGTGCGCATCGCGCTCGAATCGCTCGCGCTCGAGCAGGCCTTGGAGCGCATGGCGCGGCCCGAGCTGGAGGCCCTGGCCCGCGACTGGCACCCGGCCCGGGCCGATGCGGCACCGACATCGGTCGACGCCATGGCGCAGCGCGACGAAAGTTTCCACATTGCCCTGGCACGGGGATCGGGCAACCGGGTCCTGACCGGCTTGCTGGAGGACATCAATACCCGCATCCACATCATCCGCCGGCTGGATTTCACGGACCGGGAACGCATCGCGGTGACCTACGCCGAGCACCACCGCATCGCGGCGCTGTTGCTGGCCGGGGATCTCGCCACCGCGCGCGAGCTGATGGGCGCCCACATCCGCTACAGCCAGGATTTCGCCCGCACGCTGACCCTGCGCCGGCTGGCGGATCTGCGCCGGGCCGCGCCGACCTCACCCGCGGACGACTGACGTCCCCGCGCCCTAGAGATCGACGCGGTTCAGCCGCAAGGCATTGCCGATGACGGAGACCGACGACAGGCTCATCGCGGCCGCCGCGAGCATGGGCGAGAGCAGCCAACCGAAGACGGGATACAGCAGACCTGCCGCGATGGGCACGCCGAGACTGTTGTAGACGAAGGCGAAGAACAGGTTCTGGCGAATGTTGCGCAGCGTCGCCCGCGACAGCCGCCGGGCGCGGACGATCCCGGTCAGATCGCCTTTCACCAAGGTCACCCCGGCGCTTTCCATGGCCACGTCCGTGCCGGTCCCCATGGCGATGCCCACGTCGGCCTGCGCCAGGGCGGGCGCGTCGTTGATGCCGTCGCCAGCCATGGCCACCTTGCGCCCCTGCAATTGCAACTCGCGCACCTTGGCCGCCTTCTCATCGGGCATGACGCCCGCAATCACCTCGTCGATGCCCAGCGGCCCGGCCACGGCGCGGGCGGTGGCCGCGTTGTCCCCCGTCATCATGACGATGCGCAGGCCGTCCCGGTGCAGGGCGGCGATGGCCTCGGCGGTGGTGCGCTTGACCGGATCGGCCACGCCGAGGAGGCCGGCGCAGCGCCCGTCGACCGCCACCCACATGACGGTCTGTCCCGTCTGTCGCAGGGATTCGGCGCGGGCGCCGTGCGCCGCGACCTCCACGCCCAGCGCGTCCATCATCGCAGCGTTGCCGAGCGCCACCTGCTGCCCCGCGATGCGGCCGCGCACCCCCTGCCCGGTCACCGACGCGAAGTCCTCCGCCGCGCCGGGACGCACCCCCCGCGCCTCGGCGCCGCGCACGATGGCCGTGGCCAGCGGGTGCTCGCTGCCCTGCTCCAGACCGGCGGCCAGACGCAGCAGCCCTTGCTCGTCCATGTCTCCGAAGACCGTCACCGTCACCAGCGCGGGATGCCCCTCGGTCAGGGTGCCGGTCTTGTCCACCACCAGGGTATCGATCTCCCGGAAGGCCTCGATCGCCTCGGCGTTCTTGAACAATACCCCGACGCCGGCCCCCCGGCCGGTCGCCACCATGATGGAGATGGGCGTGGCGAGCCCCAGCGCGCAGGGACAGGCGATGATCAGCACGGCGACGGCGTTGATCAGGCCGTGCGCCAGGCGCGGTTCCGGCCCCCACAGCGCCCAGAGGACGAAGGTCGTCACCGCGACGAGCACCACGCTGGGCACGAAATATCCCGACACGGTATCGGCCAGCTTCTGGATGGGCGCCCGGCTGCGCTGGGCGTCGGCGACCATCTGGACGATGCGCGCCAACAGGGTCTCCGCGCCGACCCGCTCCGCGGTCATGATCAGTCCGCCGGTTCCGTTCACGGTGGCACCGATCACGGCATCGCCGGGGCCCTTTTCCACCGGCATGGGTTCGCCGGTGATCATCGATTCGTCCACCGCGCTCCGGCCCTCGATGACCTTGCCGTCCACCGGGATCTTCTCGCCCGGCCGCACGCGCAACCGGTCACCGATCCGGATCTGATCCAGTGGTACGTCGCGTTCCGCGCCATCGGCGTCGATGCGCCGAGCGGTCTTGGGCGCCAGCCCCAGCAAGGCGCGGATGGCCGCCCCGGTACGACTGCGCGCCCGCAGTTCCAGCATCTGTCCGAGGATCACCAGCGTGGTGATGACCGCCGCAGCCTCGAAGTAGACGGCGACACGATCGCCATGATCGCGCAACGCCGCGGGGAACAGCCCCGGAAACAGGGCCGCGACCACGCTGTAGCCATACGCGACACCCACCCCCAGGGCGATCAAGGTGAACATGTTCAGGCTGCGGTTGATCAACGAACGGTAGGCGCGGCTGAAGAAGAACGATCCGGCCCACAGCACGACCGGCGTCGTGAGGAGGAGTTCGAAGCCGTCCCGGAACCCGGGCGACCCGAGTCGGGCAAGCCGGTCGTGCACGCCCGGCACCATCTCGCCCATGGCCACGGCAAAGACCGGGACGGTGAGGATCAGGCTCACGCGGAACCGGCGCGTCATGTCGCGCAGTTCGGGATTGTCCTCGTCCGCCAGGGTCACGGCGCGAGGCTCCAGCGCCATGCCGCAGATCGGGCATGCGCCCGGCACGTCCCGCACGATCTCGGGGTGCATGGGGCAAGTCCATTGCGTCGCGGTGGCCGGCGCGGCCGGTACCGCCCGTTCCAGGGCCATGCCGCATTTCGGGCATGCCCCCGGCTGGTCCGCCGTGACGTCGGGGCACATCGGGCAGACACGGGTTCCCGGCGCCTGCGCTGCGGTCGGAGCGGGGGCGCTCTGGAGATACGGCTCGGGCGCAGCGGCGAATTTGTCCGCACACCGACGGGAGCAGAACACATAGCGCCGGCCCCCATGGGTCTGCTGCGGCGCATGTGCCGGATCCTTCACGATCATGCCGCAAACCGGATCGCGCGCCCCGACAGCAGCGGCATCGCCAGACAGATGGCGGTGATCCATGGCGGGACCTCCCGAGCGGAAGCGAATGGCGGATTTCCGGAAAGGATTGCAGCTTCACTGTATCCGATGATCCGGCGCCCCTGCCACGACCCATGGCGACATCGGTCGCCCATGGGCATCGGCTTGCGGCGCGCACTTGACCTGCGCCCTGCTTGTGACCTTACCCTGTCCGTGGGCAACGATGGGGAGCGCCGACGGCGTGAAAAGAGAGGCCGGAGGACTATCGCGGCGCGCGCTGATGCAATGGGGCGGCGCCCTCGGCTTGGGCCTGGCCGTGAGCCCATGGCGGGCGCTGCAGGCTGCCGCGATGAGCGCGACCGGGTCCGGCACCCCCGAGGACCCGCTCGATCTCCGCATCGGCGAGCAGCATCTGGCGATCGATGGCCGCCGCGTCACGGCGGTGACCCTCAACGGCCAGCTTCCGGGCCCCCTGATCCGGCTGCGCGAGGGCCAGGATTTCGTCGCCCGCGTGCACAACCATCTGGACGAGCCCACCTCCATCCACTGGCACGGCATCCTGCTGCCGGCCGGCATGGACGGCGTGCCCGGCGTGAGCTTCGCCGGCATCCGTCCGGGGACGACCTTCACCTACCGCTTCCCCATCCGCCAGCACGGCACCTACTGGTATCACAGTCACAGCGGCATGCAGGAGCAGCGCGGGCACTACGGCGCGCTCATCATCGATCCGGCCGAGCCCGATCCTGTCGCCTGCGAGCGCGAGCACGTCGTGGTGCTCTCCGACTTCCTGCCCACCGACCCCCACCGCATGATGACGCGCCTCAAGCAGCAGAGCGATGCCGACAATTTCCAGAAACCGACCCTGCTGAGCCTGGTCGACGAAGCCCGACAGAGCTCCTGGCGCGCCGCCATTCGCAACCGGCTCGACTGGGCCGCCATGCGCATGAATCCGAGCGACATCGCCGACATCACCGGCCACAGCTACACCTATCTGTTGAACGGCCAGGCGTCCGATGCGCCGTGGGAAGGACGGTTCGCTCCCGGCGAGCGCGTGCGGCTGCGCATCATCAATGCCGCCAGCATGAGCTATTTCAATGTGCGCATTCCCGGCCTGCCGATGACCGTGGTGCAGGCGGACGGCCAGAACGTCGCGCCGGTGACGGTGGATGAGCTGCAGATCGCCGTGGCCGAAACCTATGACGTCGTCATCGCGCCCGAGGTGGACCGGGCCTATGCGCTGTTCGCCGAGTCCATGGACCGCAGCGGCTACGCCTGCGGCGTCCTGAGCCCGCGACCGGGACAGCGCGCCGAGGTGCCGGCCCTGCGCGCCCCGCCGCGCCGCACCATGGTCGACATGGGCATGGCGGCGCACGCGGGACACGGCGCCTCATCCGCCGAATCAGGCCCGGCGCATCCCGGGCACGCGCCGATCACGGCCGATGCGCACGCCGGGCATGTCCCTGATGCCGCATCCCACGCGCATCACGGCGCAGGCGCCGCGCCATCATCACCGCCCGACCGCGGACCGGGACCCATCGTGGCCCGTCACGGCCCCGACACGCACGGCCCGGGCAACACCGGCATCGCCGAGATCCAGCGCAACCGGCTGGCCGAGCCGGGCACGGGTCTCACCGACGTGGGTCATCGCGTGCTGGTCTATACCGATCTCAAGCGCCTCGCCCACGATTTCGACGATCGCCCCCCGGCCCGCGAGATCGAGCTGCATCTGACCGGCCACATGACGCGCTACCTGTGGTCCTTCGATGGCCGCAAGTTTTCCGAAGCCCCGGAGCCGATTCCGTTCCGGTATGGCGAGCGGCTGCGCCTCGTGCTGGTCAACGACACCATGATGGAGCATCCCATCCATCTGCACGGCATGTGGCTGGAACTCGAAAACGGTCAGGGCCGCCACATTCCGCGCAAGCACACCGTCAGCGTCAAGCCCGCCGAACGGCTGTCGGCCCTGATCACCGCCGACGCGCCGGGGGATTGGGCCTTCCACTGTCATCTGCTCTATCACATGGATCTGGGCATGTTCCGCATCGTGCGGGTGGGCTGAGGGGGCGCATGGGCACGACATCAGAACGGATCTTGCTCGGGCTTGCCGCGACGCTCGGGATCGCGGCCCGGGCGGTCGCCGCCGATCCCATCGCGCCTGCGGGACCCGGTTCCTGGCCGGCGCCGATCGAGGATGACCTGATCCATCACCGTCTGCTCGTCGATCAGTTCGAATACCGCGCCGGCGATGCGAGCGAGGACGCACTGGCCTGGGACGTCCTCGGCTGGGTCGGCGGCGACGACCGGCGCCTGTGGCTGGAAAGTGAAGGGCGCCACCGCACGGCCGATGACCGGACCGAGATCGACCGGCTGGACGTGTATTACGGCCGGCTCGTCGCCCCGTACTGGGATCTGCTGGGCGGCGTCGGCTACCAGCGTCACGCAGGCGCGGAGGACAACGCCGACCGGCTGGCTGCCGTGACCGCCCTGCACGGCCTTCTGCCCTATCGCCTCGAAGTCGACGCCACGCTGCGGCTCGATGAGGACGGCCTGCTGACGGCGCGCCTGGAAACCGAATCCGAGCTGCTGCTGACCCAGCGCCTGATCCTGCAGCCGCGTCTGGAACTCGGCGCCGCGGCTCGGGAGGATCGCGCCTTCGACCTGGATTCCGGGTTCACCAGCGCCACGGCGAGCCTGCGCCTGCGCTATGAAATCGACCGGCGGTTCGCGCCTTATCTGGGCTGGTCCTGGACCCGCAGGCTGGCCGGCACTGCGGACCTGGCGCGCGAGCGGGATGAGGCCGTCCGCGAATCGGCGCTGGTCGCAGGCGTGCGGTTGGGCTTCTGAGGCGGGCCATCATGGCTGACGCCCGCCGACCTGACAGGCCCCGATCGCCGGTATCGCCGTTCGATCGCCTGCAAGGCTGCGGTACCGCTGTCCGGTGCGCGGGTCGCATGCAGCCCCGCAGGGTTCGCCGGGCGCCAGCGTGGCCGATGGATGCGCGGACATGCCGCGGCGGTCTATAGTCGCGCATCCCGTGTCCGGAAGAGCGCCACGCCGGGAAAGACGTCTCGACGCTCGGGATCAGGAGGAACCCGCCCATGTCGACCCGTCTGCTGATCGGCCCGCTGCTGGGCCTGGAATCCGACACCCTGTCGGAGTATCTGAGCGAGGACCGGGCCATCGACATCTGGCTGATCAAGCCCTACGGTTCGGGACCCTATCTGCGGACGCGCAACTACATCAGCCTGCTGGAAGGAAGCGACGGCAAGCTGTGGGCCAACTGGGTCTGCGATGCCGACGAAAGACCCGAATATCCGCTGGCGTGAACCGCGGGCATCCGGGCCAGCTCAG
>PKCW01000255.1 GCA_002862965.1 Pseudomonadota bacterium | reverse complement strand
CACCGAGAGCGGCGCAGCATCCAGCCGTTCGCTGATCAGATCCGCCCGATACCACCCATGCCAGACGCGCTGCACGCGGGCCGCGATCGGCCGCGGCACCGGAAAACCCCCGCGGTAGAGGTCATACAAGAGATGCCATTCGCGCCAAGGTCGACTGCGTGCCAGTCCCGTCCACAGATAGCGATCCGCCGTGAGGAATCCCATCCAGCCGCCCCGATGGAAATGGCGCAAGATCCATTCCTGCCCGGGCTGGACGATCCGCAGCACGCGGGCGCGCCCCCCGGGGACCGCGAGGACTTCGGCGCGCCC
Organism: Pseudomonadota bacterium; assembly: GCA_002862965.1. Taxonomy (GTDB): domain Bacteria; phylum Pseudomonadota; class Gammaproteobacteria; order UBA5335; family UBA5335; genus Macondimonas. Next base: position 17,013 of record PKCW01000255.1, on the reverse strand, counting down.
ACGCCAGTAGTCGGGATCGAAGCAATACGCCCCGGGCGTGCTGATGCGGTTCTGATCGTAGACCATCGCGCCGTCGTTCGTCGCAAGGTAGGCGGCCTTCACGTCCATGTCGGCGCGAGCGGGCAAGGCCGGGCAGCCTCCCGCTTCATCGATCTGCAGGACGCTCAACCGGGACGTTCCGGCGCAAGCGGCGGCGCGGGACGACTCAGCATTGGTGAAACCATGCGCGCCCTGCGCATTGCTTGCCTCTCAAGTCCGGTATCTGCCCGGACCTGCTCCCGCGCATCACGGCTTGGCAGGCGTGATGCGCGTCCGGCCGGACCGAGCGCCTGAAAGATTCACGAGCGCTCAGGGCAACACCTCGACCGTGACCCGCTCGGACAGCACCGGCGGCTCGTGCGGGACGTGATTCGCATCGCCCATCAACAGCTGCAGGGTGTGCCGACCCGGCGCCAGATCCAGCGTGGTCTCGGTCTGGCCGTTGCCGAAATGGCGATGATGGGCATCGGACGGGATGGGCTCACCTTTGACCGGCGGCTGGTCCCAATCGACCAGGAGATGGTGATGGCCGGTCGCTTCCTTGGCAGTGCCCGCCGGCGCCACGCCCATGCCCTTCAAGCCGAAGCGGACCACCACGGGACCGCGGATGCGCTCGCCGTCCTTGGGGGAGATGAAGTAGACCGCAGCGCCCGCGGGCGCCGGCGCGCTCGGCAACTCGGCCGCAGCGACCGTGGCGACCAACATGAGGCACAGCAAGGATACGATTCGATGTCGGCGATGCATGGGACCCTCTCGCGAGCGTTGGTTTCTGATGGAACGAATGCCCGATCAGCATAACATTCCTTCGCAACCCATCCGCAGCGAGGTATTTCCGACCATGCCCGGACCGCGCCGGTAGCGGCTCATGGATCAGGGAACCCGCGCGGATCGAACGCACCCGACCTCCGCATGCCCAAGAACGGCATCGGAGTCATGTGGCGGCACGCCCCGGGCGCCCGCAGGGACTGGACGCCGCCCGATCGAAAAATGTGGCGGAGAGAGAGGGATTCGAACCCTCGATGGGCTTTTGGCCCATACTCCCTTAGCAGGGGAGCGCCTTCGGCCTCTCGGCCATCTCTCCGTAAGCGAGTCGCCACGGCCGGCGCTTCGGACGCAGACCGTGGCTTGAGAAGAGCGCCGATTTTATCGGCAACCGGCTTGCAGGTAAAGCCGGACCGCGACCTCAGCGCGAGAGCGCGTTGCCCGGTTCGGCGTCGTCATGTTCGTGTTTGATGCGCTGGTAGATCTCTTCGCGATGCACCGCGACATCCTTGGGCGCGTTGATTCCCAAACGGACCTGGTTGCCCTTGACCCCCAGGACGGTGATGGTGATTTCATCACCCACCATGACCGTTTCGCCCACTCGTCTCGTCAGAATCAGCATTTAAAGCTCCTTGCTTTCCATCCGCCTATCCGGGATCGGCCACGTCCTGTGATGTCCCGCTGATATCGGCCCTGAAATCTTCGGCATTAACGTTCCGGATCGCGGTGAAGCGCAAAGGCCTCGTGCAGGGCCCGCACCGCGAGTTCGACATATTTCTCGCCGACGACGACGGAGATCTTGATCTCGGAGGTCGAAATCATCCGGATGTTGATCCCTTCGGCCGCCAGGGCCGCAAACATCCGCGCCGCGACCCCGGCATGACTGCGCATGCCCACGCCCACGACGGACACCTTGGCGATGGCCACGTCGCCCGCGATCTCGCGGGCCCCGAGCTCGGCCTGGTGCGCGCGCAGGATGTCGAGCGCCCGCTCATGGTCGTTGCGATGCACCGTGAAGGTGAGATCGGTCGTGCCGTCGCGGGCGACGTTCTGCACGATCATGTCGACTTCGATGTTGGCCTCGGCGACCGGCCCCAGGACGCGATAGGCAACGCCCGGCTGGTCGGGAATGCCGCTCACGGTGATCTGCGCCTCGTCCCGGTTGTGCGCGATCCCTGAGATGATGACCTCTTCCACCTGCTGCTCCTCGTAGGTGATCAGCGTACCCGGCCCTTCCTGAAAGGTCGACAGGACACGCAGCGGCACATTGTACTTTCCGGCGAATTCCACCGAGCGGATCTGCAGCACCTTGGCACCGAGACTGGCCAGTTCGAGCATTTCCTCGAAGGTGATGCGATCCAGACGGCGCGCGGTCGGGACGATGCGCGGGTCGGCGGTATAGACGCCGTCGACGTCGGTGAAGATCTGGCACTCGTCCGCCTCGAGCGCTGCCGCCAGTGCCACGCCCGTGGTGTCGGACCCACCGCGACCCAGGGTGGTGATGTTGCCCTCGGCATCGACGCCCTGGAATCCCGCCACCACCACGACCCGGCCAGCATCGAGATCGCCCTGCAGGCGCGCGGCGTCGATGTGTGCAATGCGTGCCTTGCCGTGCGCTGCATCGGTGACGATGGGCACCTGGGCGCCGGTGTAGGAACGCGCCGGACAGCCGAGCTTCTGCAGCGTCATGGCCAGCAGGGCGATGGTGACCTGCTCGCCGGTGGCAATCAGGACATCGACCTCGCGCGGCTCTGGCCGGGACGCGATCTGGCGTGCCATTCCCAGCAGGCGATCCGTTTCGCCGCTCATGGCCGACACCACGACCACCACGGCATCCCCGCGTTCCCGGGCCGCGATGACCTTGCGAGCCACCTGTTCGATGCGTTCGATCGTGCCGACCGAGGTGCCGCCATATTTTTGGACGATGAGGGCCATGTGAATCGCTGATCCTTAAGACTTGAGTCGATGGCCAACCCAGATGGCATCCACCATCCGGCCGCTCCTGCGGCATGAGACCAAAGGAGCGCGATTATATCGCGCAATCAGGCTGGCAGATGCGCTCAGACATCGATCCAAACACGCCCATCCTTGATTTCTACGGGATAGGTGGCCAGCGGCTTTTGTCCCCGCAGGAAATTGAGCAGCTGGACGCCCGGCGGGAAGCAGGCCCATTGCCTCACCGCTCCGGTCCGCACATCGAACCGCGCGCGATGCAATGGACAGACCACTTCGCCGTTTTCCAGTCGCCCGCGATCAAGCGGCCCCCAGGTATGGGTGCACGACCGCTGGGTGGCGTAGAAACCGTCCTCCAGCCGAAACAGGACGACCGATTTGTCGGCCACGTCGAACTTCTGCATGGCGCCCACCGCCAGATCTTCCACTCCGCAAACCTGCCTCAACATTCGACTCGCTCCCCTCTGCGCAAATCACGGCTCACGCCGATCGGCGTGCCGAAGAAAATAGTAGCCCTGTTTCGGAAGCCCGGGAGGCGTCCCAGGCGACTTCCGGCTGGCAACAGGCGGCCCCCGAACCGTCGTTCACCCTTCGTCGGCCGACGGTCGCAACGCGCCCTCGCAGGTTCGGCAACGGTAGACCGTCCCGTTCTGCATGCGTCGATGCCGAATGGCGCTGACCGCGTGCATCCGGCAGGCACAAAAGTAGGGGTGACTGCGCAGGGTGCGCACCTGCGCCCGCGCGACATCGAAATCGTGACAACGCCGCGCCGGCGCGCCCAGCCAGGCCATCACCTGACGCCATTCGGGGCCGTGCGGCGCCGCGCGCGGCCGCCAGCGGAACACGATCCAGTGCGCCACCTCGTGCGGCAGCGTCTGCGTCATGAAAGCGGGCAGGTTTTCCCGCAGCAACACCGGATTGAGGCGAATCACGCCGGCACTGCTCACCGAACCGGCGCGCGTTCCGCGCAGATCGAAAAGCAACTGCGGCGGCGCGCTGTCAGTCAGTCCCGCCTGCCGGGCCGCGCGGCGTTCCAGATCCGCAGCATGGCGCCGGAGCGCCTCGACCTGCTCCGGCCGGTCCATCAGCCAGCGCACAGCCTCATCGTAGGCGCGCACGGATCAGCTCGAAGCCCGGGGCAAATCCGGACGCAGGATGCCCCGCACGCGGGCCGTGTCGGGGCGCACGCCACGCCAAAGTTCGAAGGAAAACGCGGCCTGCTCGACCAGCATGCCCAAGCCATCCTCCGCGCGCGCAGCGCCCTGCTCCAGCGCCCAACGCAAAAACGCCGTGGGCTCGTTTCCGTAGGCCAGGTCGTAACAGACGGTATCACCGGCCACCAGCCCGAGCGGCAAAGCCGGCAGCGCATCGGACAGGCTCGCGGAGGTCGCGTTCAGAATCACATCGAACGCCCCCATCCCGAACAGATCGGCCAGGCCACATCCCCGGACCGCCCCCAGGCAGCGGAACCGGTCCGCCAGCGCCTGGGCCCGGGCTGCGGTGCGGTTGGCGACAACGATCTCTCGAGGGCCTTCTTCCAGTAGCGGCCCCAGAATGCCACAGGCCGCCCCCCCGGCGCCCAGCACCAGCAGTCGGCGCTCGGACAGCGTCAGGCCCAGGGCATCGCACAGGTCGCGCACCAGGCCCGCCCCGTCGGTGTTGTCACCCCAGAGGCGCCCGTCGGCATCGCATCCGAGCGTGTTGACGGCGCTGGCCTGTCGAGCCCGGGGCGAACAGACATCGGCCAAGACAAAGGCCTCGGCCTTGAAAGGCACGGTGACGTTGAGGCCCTTGCCACCGCCGGCGAAGAACGCCCGCACCGTTGCGGCGAATCCATCGAGCGGGGCCAGCAGGGTTTCATAGACGAGATCCTGCCCGGCCTGCTCGGCAAACAGGCGGTGGATCAAGGGCGACTTGCTGTGGGCCACCGGATGACCCACCACGGCATAGCGATCCGTCATCGGCGCATTCTCCCGTGATGGCGCAGCGTCACGTCTCGTGCAGCCAGCGCAGTGCCTGCGGCGCAAAATAGGTCAACACGGCGTCGGCGCCGGCGCGCTTGAACGCGAGCAACGATTCGCTCACCACCGCCCGCTCGTCCAGCCAGCCCGCCTGCGCCGCGGCCTTGAGCATGGCGTACTCGCCGCTGACCTGATAGGCGAGCGTGGGCACGCCGAAATGCGCTTTCACCCGCCGCACCACGTCCAGATAGGGCAGGCCGGGCTTGACCATCACCATGTCCGCGCCTTCGGCCAGGTCGAGCGCCACCTCACGCAGTGCCTCGTCGCCATTGGCCGGATCCATCTGGTAGGTGCGCTTGTCGGCCCGGCCCAACGCCCGGGCCGAGCCCACGGCCTCGCGGAAGGGTCCGTAGAAGGCCGAGGCATATTTGGCGGCATAGGCCAGGATGCGCGTGTCGCGATGCCCGGCCGCCTCCAGGGCAGCACGGATGGCGCCGATGCGACCGTCCATCATGTCCGACGGGGCCACCACCTGCGCCCCGGCCTCGGCATGCGACAGCGCCTGGCGCACCAGCACCTCGACCGTCTCGTCGTTCAGAATCCGGCCATCCTCGCCCAGGAGCCCGTCCTGACCGTGCGCGGTATAGGGATCGAGGGCCACGTCGGTGATGATGCCCAGTTCCGGAAACGAAGACCGGAGCGCGCGCACGGCGCGCTGGACCAGGCCGTCCGGGCGGCTGGCTTCTGCGGCGTCGAGGGATTTGCGCGCCTCGGGCACGACCGGAAACAGCGCCACCGCGGGCAGTCCCCACGCCACCAGCGTTTCCAGTTCCGCTTGCAGGACGTCCAGGCTCATGCGCGCCACGCCGGGCATCGATGCAACCGGTTCGCGGCGCCCTTCGCCGTCCACAACGAATACGGGCCAGATCAGATCATCGGCGGTAACGCCGTGTTCCCGCATCAGCCGCCGGGAAAAGTCGTCACGGCGCATGCGACGCATGCGTAGGGGGGGGAATGCGGCCTCGGTCACGGCAGAGTCTCGTCGCGGGGATTTTTCATTGTGCCCGCGCATCCCGGGCCAGACAACGTTTTCCGGCCCGGCAACCCCGGCGCGATTCAATTCGCGCGCTGCGTCTGGGCCTGCGACGGGGAATGCACGGGCGGCGGAACCGGCTCTATCGTTGCCGGGTGCGGGCGCGCGACATGGGCGGCCATCGGCTCCAGAGTGAAGTAAGTGGCGACGATAGCGTTGTGGCAAGCCGCCAGCTTGAGCTGCAACTCATCCATGTAGAGGTGCAGGGTGCCGGATTCATGCGCCAGCGCCGCGATGTCGGCGCGCTGCAGGAGGCTCTTCAACTGGGCAACGGCGCGCAGGGGCATCTCCTGATGCGGCAGCTTCGCAAGGCCTTCCTCGAGGGTCCGGATGCAGGCCTGCAAGGAGCGTGGGAAGCGCTCCTCACGCAGCAGGAAGCGCACCACGTCGACCCCCGACACGCGGCTCCTTACCAGCCGCCGGTACATCTGATAGGCCGTGAGGGACTTGAGCACACTCATCCATTGCAAGCGGCTATAGGCCATCAGATCGCTGGGAATCTCGACGAGCAGATCGCCGGAGCGCACATCGAGGATGCGGGTGGTCATGTCGGCACGCTCGAGGTAACGCCCCAGCCGCATGAACTCGTAGGCTTCGTCCCGGCTCATCGCCCCCCCGAGCAATCCGACGATCTGCTGACAGTGCCCGACGATCGCCTGCAGGAATTCGTGGCGACCGCGCCGCGACAAGGCCTCGCCCATCTTGTCCTGGGCCATGAGGTGGATGCGGTTGATCTGCTCCCAGGCCTCGGCCGGCACGATGTCGCGCGTCGTGCGCAGGTTCTCGCGCGCCTTGGTGAGCGAACTGATCAGGGACCCCGGATTGTCGCGGTCGGCAAGGAGAAACTGCACGACGCGATGCTCGCTGATCTCGCCGTGCCGCTTCATGAACGCCTCGCGGCTGCCGGTGATGTCGACCAGCGGTCCCCAGTCCGCCGTCACCTGCCGCGGCAGGTCCAGCATCAGGTTGGTCGTCACCGTGACCAGCCGGGCCACGTTCTCCGCCCGTTCGAGATAGCGGGCGAACCAGTACATGTTTTCGGCCATGCGTGACAGCATTCCAAGCTCCTTGTGCAGCAGCGCCGCGTTCAGCCCTGCGCCTCGGCATCGCCGGTCTCGACCACCCAGGTGTCCTTGCTGCCCCCGCCCTGCGACGAGTTCACGACCAGCGAACCCTTGACCATCGCCACCCGCGTCAGTCCGCCGGTGGTCACCTGGATCTCGTTGCCGCTCAGGATGAACGGCCTCAGATCCACGTGGCGAGGCTCGGGCACATGGTCGGTCAGCGTCGGCACGGTCGACAGTGCCAGGGTCGGCTGGGCGATGTAGTTGCGCGGGTCACTGCGGATGAGATCGGCAAACCGTTCGCATTCGGCGCGGCTGGCCTTGGGTCCGACGATCATGCCGTAGCCGCCCGACTCGTTGGCCGGCTTGACCACCAGCTCCGGCAGGTGCCGGAGGACGTGATCCAGCGACGCCCGATCCTCGCAGCGCCAGGTCGGGACATTGGGAAGGATCGGGTCTTCGTCCAGATAATACTTGATGAAATCGGGGACGTAGGTGTAGACCACCTTGTCATCGGCCACGCCGGCGCCGGGCGCGTTCACCAGAGCGACCCGGCCGGCCCGCCAGGCCCGCAACAGACCGGGAACACCGAGCGACGAATCCGGCCGGAAGGCTTCGGGATCCAGGAAATCGTCGTCGATGCGCCGATAGATCACATCGACCCGCTCGGGGCCCTGAATCGTGCGCATGTAGACGCCGTCGTCTTCACCGACGTAGAGATCCGAGCCCACCACCAGTTCCACGCCCATCTGCTGAGCGAGGTAGGCGTGCTCGAAGTAGGCGGAATTGTAGATACCGGGCGTCAGAACGACCACGCAGGGGCGATCGCCGGGCCGCGGCGACATGGCGGCCAGCATGTCGAACAGCTGGGAGGGATAGTCATCAACCGGCAGGATGATCTGGTTCTCGAACAGCTCGGGAAAGACGTGCTTCATCACCAAGCGGTTCATCATCATGTACGAGACCCCGGAGGGCACGCGCAGGTTGTCCTCAAGGACATACAAGGTGCCGTCGGCGTCGCGCACCATGTCCGAGCCGCAGATGTGGGCCCAGACGCCCGCAGGGGGGGTGAAATCCCGGCACTGGGGGCGGAAGTTCTTGGAAGTGGCGATCAGGGCCTCGGGAAAGCGCTTGTCGCGGATGATGTGCTGGGGGCCGTAGATGTCGTTGATGAAGAGATTCAGCGCCTGCATCCGCTGCTTGAGGCCAGCCTCCGTGCGACGCCACTCATTGGCCGCGATGACCCGCGGGATGATGTCCATCGGCCAGGCGCGGTCGATCGCATTGCCGTCGGTGTAGACGGTAAAGGTGATGCCCAGTGTCTTGATTTCGAGTTCGGCGGCGCGCTGCCGCTCGCGCAGGGTCTCCGGGCCCAGCTTGCTCAGCAGATCGAGCAGGGGGCGCGCAGCGGGACGCGGGCCCTCCGGCCCGATCAGTTCATCGAAGAAATCCGGCTGCAGATACTCGCGCCATTGCTGCGACATGCGGGCTCCATGAAGGGTCGGGGACGCCGTTCGGTTCGGACGTCAATTTCGCTTACAAAAATCGCGCCCACTGTCGCGTTGCGCGCCGCCGCAGCCGAATGGGGGGCGATGCGCTGCATTTTGGAGCGCCTCGCCCCTTGCCGCCGCACAGGGCGCGCCTCGCGCACCATGATGATGCACCGCTGGCCGCCGCAGTGCACACTCGCGCTTGACACCCCGCCACACGGGCCGATGGCCGGGATTCCTGCGGGCTGGCATGATGCTCGCTAAGCAAGCATCGTCCCGACGCCCTGCCACGGTCCAAACCACTGCTGTCGTCCCTCTGGAGGCCCGAATGTCCCTGCGCGTGGCGCTCACCCATAAGACCGTATATCACTATGACCGTCCGGTCGCCCTCTCGCCGCAGGTGATCAGGCTCCGTCCGGCCGTGCACAGCCGGACGCCCATCCTGTCGTATTCCCTCCGGGTCACGCCGGAAAAACACTTCATCAACTGGCAGCAGGATCCCTTCGGGAACATTCTGGCGCGCGTGGTGTTTCAGGAAGAATCCCAGAGCCTGGGCATCGAGGTCGACGTCGTCGCGGATATGGTGGTCATCAACCCCTTCGACTTTTTCGTCGAGGAGTACGCCAAGCATTTCCCCTTCCCCTACGATCGCCAGTTGCGCAAGGAATTGACGCCCTACATGGAGGTCGTCGAGAACGGGCCGCTGTTGCGCAAGTGGCTGGCCGGTGTCGATCGCGGCAAACGGCCTCACATCGTCGATTTTCTGGTGGAGCTCAACAGCCGCCTGCAAAGGGACATCGGCTATCTGGTCCGGATGGAGCCGGGTGTCCAGACCTGCGAGGAAACGCTGGGCAGGGCGACCGGGTCTTGCCGCGATTCGGCCTGGTTGCTGGTCCAGATCATGCGTCACCTGGGACTGGCTGCACGCTTCGTGTCGGGCTATCTCGTCCAGCTCACGGCGGATGTGAAGTCGCTGGACGGCCCGTCCGGCCCAGAGGCCGATTTCACCGATCTGCACGCCTGGTGCGAGGTCTACGTGCCTGGCGCCGGCTGGGTCGGTCTGGATCCCACCTCGGGTTTGTTTGCGGGCGAGGGGCACATCCCGCTCGCCTGCACGCCCGATCCGGTGAGCGCTGCCCCGGTTTCGGGAAGCTTCTGGGGCGATTCCGACACCGTGGTGACCTTCGAGCATCACAATACCGTGCAGCGCATCCATGAAGACCCGCGGGTAACCAAGCCGTATACGGAGGACCAGTGGCAGGCCATCAATCTGCTGGGGCGGGCCGTGGATGAACAGCTGCGGGCGGGAGATGTGCGCCTGACCCTGGGCGGCGAGCCCACCTTCGTGTCCGTGGACGACATGGAATCGGCGCAATGGAATACCGCCGCGCTCGGGCCACACAAGCGCGAGCGGGCCGGGGTGCTGCTGCGCCGGCTGCGTGACCGTTTCGCCCCCGGCGGCGTCTTTCAGATCGGGCAAGGCAAGTGGTATCCGGGGGAGGAACTGCCGCGCTGGGCGCTGTCGCTCTTTTGGAGAACCGACGGGCAACCGCTTTGGCGGCGCCCCGAACTGCTGGCCGAAGATGACAAGGACTACGGTTGCAGCATCGACGATGCCCTGTGCTTCGGGCGCGAGTTGGCCCGCCGGTTGGGGGTCGCCGCCGAGCACGTTCAGCCCGGTTATGAGGATGCACTCTATCACCTCTGGAAATCCGACAGCCTGCCGATCGATCTCGATGTCCTGAAGCTGGACGACAAGCAACATCCCGATCATGCCCGGCTGCGCCAGATCCTCGCCGGCGGGCTCGGCATGCCGGTCGGCTACTGCCTGCCGCTGCAGTGGAACTACAGCGCGAGCCGCTGGCAGAGCGTGCATTGGCCGTTCCGGCGCGACACCATGTTTCTGATGCCAGGCGACTCGCCCATGGGATTGCGCTTGCCGCTGGATCGTCTGCCTTGGAGCGCGCAACAGCGCGAACGGCGAGAAGTCGTTCCTGAACCGAGCCCCTTCGAACCGCGCCCGCCGCTCGATGCGCTGCAAGGCGAAGTCGCCCGGCATTACAGCAGTTGGACCCCCGCGCCACCGGCCATCAGCGCCATGGATCAGGCCGATGCTCCGCAGACGAACCGCTGGATCGAGGTGTTTCGCACAGCCCTATGCCTGGAGCCGCGCGGCGGCTGCCTGCACGTCTTCCTGCCCCCGGTCAGCTATCTGGAACACTATCTCGACCTGCTCGGCTGCATCGAGGCGACAGCGGCCCAACTCGGCATTCCGGTGCGGCTGGAAGGTTACGAGCCGCCGCACGACTGGCGTCTCAAGCGTCTGCACATCACGCCCGACCCCGGCGTCATCGAGGTCAACGTCCATCCTGCCGAGCGCTGGGACGAAATGGTCGAGATCACCGAAACGCTCTACGAGGAAGCGCGGCAGACGCGCCTTGGCACCGAAAAATTCATGCTCGACGGCCGACACACCGGTACGGGCGGCGGCAATCACGTCACCCTGGGCGGCGCGACGCCGGCCGACAGCCCTTTCCTGCGCCGGCCCGACCTGCTGCGCAGTCTGATCACCTTCTGGCAACACCATCCCGCAATGAGCTACCTCTTCTCGGGCCTGTTCATCGGCCCGACCAGCCAAGCGCCGCGGGTGGACGAGGCACGCGTCGAAAGCCTGTACGAACTCGATATCGCCTTCAAGGAAATGCCGCAGGGCGAAGTCCCCCAACCTTGGCTGGTCGACCGCCTGCTGCGCAATCTGCTCGTCGATCTCACCGGAAACACGCATCGGGCGGAATTCTGCATCGACAAGCTCTATTCGCCGGACAGCCAGCGCGGCCGGCTCGGACTGGTCGAACTGCGGGCCTTCGAGATGCCGCCGCATGCTCGCATGAGTCTGGTGCAGATGCTGCTCCTGCGCACCCTCGTGGCGCATTTCTGGCAACGCCCGTACCGGCACGATCTGGTGCGCTGGGGAACCTCGCTCCACGACCGCTTCATGCTGCCCCACTTCATCTGGCAGGACATGCAGGACGTCGTGCGCTTCATGCGCGAGGCCGGCTTCCCGTTCCACCCCGACTGGCTGGCGCCGTTCCTGGAATTCCGTTTCCCGCACTACGGCGAAGTGCGGGTCGACGACATCCATCTGGAGTTGCGCGCCGCGCTGGAGCCCTGGCATGTGCTGGGCGAGGAATCGACCAATCTCGGTACGGCGCGATTCGTGGACTCCTCGGTGGAGCGCCTGCAGGTGCGGCTGACCGGTCTCACCGATGCCCGCTACGTCATCGCCTGCAATGGCCGCCGCGTGCCCTTGCACAACACCGGCACGCATGGCGAATACGTTGCGGGGGTGCGCTACCGCGCCTGGCAGCCGCCGTCGGCACTGCATCCCACCATCGGCTCTCATTCACCGCTGGTGTTCGACATCGTCGACACCTGGAACGGGCGCTCCATCGGCGGCTGCACCTATCATGTGGCCCATCCGGGCGGACGCAGCTACGATGTGTACCCCATCAATGCCTACGCCGCCGAGACACGCCGGGTCAGCCGCTTCTGGGGATTCGGTCACACGCCAGGGGCCCTGGAAGTACCGCCCGACATCGCGCGGCTTGCCCATTTCCTGCCCGAAGGCCATCCCCTGGGCCCGATGCAACCGCCCCCCGAGGAAACCAACCGCGAGTATCCCCACACCCTCGACCTGCGTCGTCGCTCCCACTGGACGCGCTGAGCGAGCCGCGGCGGCGCACGGGGTGGAGTAGACTATCCCCCTGCCCGGCATTCGGCCGGATTCGGGGTTGAGAGTGTCAACGAGACGAACGCGCGGCAGCGCGCAGCAAGGCCGGCGTGGAACCGACGAACTGATCGAACTGGCCGCAGGGCTCGGCCGCTCGGGTTGCGCGCAGGAAGACCGCTACTATCAATCGCGGCTGCGACCCCTGGTGCGTCGCCTGCTGGCCGAAGGGCGCGAAGCGCTGCTCGGCGACGCGCTCGACGGCGCCGATGCGGCAAGCCCGAACGCCTACGAGGTGCTGTCGGATGTGATCGAGTCCGAAGCGACCGGTGGCGAGGCCGGCCTGTTGGTCGCGCTGCCCGTCCTGGCCTGGTCGCGCTACCAGATCCCGAGCCGCAACCTCAGCGCCGCCCAATGCCACGACGTGCATGCGCTGATCACCCACGCAATCGCCAGCGACGGCAGCGCGGTGATCCTCGCCGACTACCTGTTCGGACCCGACCAGTTGCCCGTCGGCTTCTGTGGGACGTTCGAATTGGCGAAACAGTTGCAGGAACGGCTGGCGCGGGGCGAGACGATCCTGACCATCCGCAGCGACGAACTGCCCGCGACGCGCCCCTATCTCGCCGACCCGCGCTATGTGCTCGCCTTCATTCAGGCGCGCCCGACCGACGGCGCCCTGTTCCGATGGCATCAGGCCGGGCGCACCCGCGAGTCCGTCGAGGAGTCGTGGAAGGATGCGGCCCGCCCGGTGTTTTCCGGCCTTCTGCCCAACTGCGCCACAGAACCGCTGGTGCCGGACGCCTATTACTCGGTCCTGCGCCGGGTCGATGATCTGGGCCGCCCGTTCACGCTGCGGGCGTGCATCGCGCAGTTGCAGACGCAGTACGACGTCCCGCCCGAAAACATTCAGGCCATTCTCGCCGCGTGCTACGACAATGCGGTGCTCGCCGAATATCGGATCGCCCTGCTGCGCGCCGGACAGCCTCAGGTCCTGCAAGGCGCGGTCTGGGGTGTCCTCGAAGGGGAAGAAGACGCCACCGATGTCCCGCGGCGGATTCTGGACGAACTCGCCCAGGCGGGCGTGCTCGCGGTGACGGTGCTCGACGAACGGTTCGGGCTCGGGGAGTGCGAGGATTGCGGAGCGCCCTTGTTTCCCGGACCCGATGGCGAGCTGACCCATACCGAAACGCCCGATGAACCCATGCCGATGTCCCGGCACCTGCACTGATCCCAGAGCGTCACGCCGTGCCCGAACCTAGAGACATCATCGGCTTGTCCGAACGGGAGTACGCCCGGCTGGTGGCCCTGCCCCTCAAGGTCAGCGCCGAGGTCGCGGCCCAGCGCGGTCATCGCCAGCTCTTCGACGACCTGCCGGTGATGCTGGCCCTCCTCCACCTCGTCCATGGCCTCACGGAATGGTATTGGGTGAGCAGCGACGGCTCGAGCGACCGATCATCCTGGGCCACGCTGTCCCTGGCGCCGCTCGGTGCCTGCCGCATGGCGCTGACGCTCGCAGAGCTGGAAGAATCCGCCTGCCTGACCTGTCTGCAAGCGCTGCAGGCCGGTCACGCCCTGCTGCAGCGGGATCATGTCCTGCCAGCGGCCACGGCATTGACGGAGACCGCGTGGCAGGCCTTGCAGGGACCTGACCCGGCCCGCGCAGACGCGGCGCTCACGGCAGCCGCCGGACAGGCCGTTCAGGCCATCGAGCATTGGGAAGACCGCCGGTCACGGCCGCGTCCCGCTGCGAGCTGACCGCAGGGACGATCTCCTCATGCGGGCAGCCGACGGCCGCCCATGGTTCAGTCACCACGCGTGCATCCTGCCCTGGAACGCAGCGCAGGCCCCGCAGCGATTGTCATCGGCCTTGGACTATAGTAGGTTTCAGGACTCTTGAAGCCTCTGAATTCCAAGGAAGGATGTCATGCCGAAAGGCCTTGCGCGCGCGCTCTCGATCGGTTTTGGCCTGCTGCTGACGGCAGTCGTGCTGCAACGCCTGTTCTTCTCGACCGATGAAAAACCTGCTGTCTCGGATGCGGTGGCCGTTGAAGTCGCCCCCGTGCGTGTGCTCGATCTCAACGACTACCGGTATTTCAACGGCACATTGCGCCCCAACGCGCAATTCCTGATCACGCCGAAAGTGGGCGGACTGCTGCTCAAGCTCACCGTGGGCCCGGGCGACACGGTCACGAAAGGGCAACTCATCGCCGAGATCGAAGACGACGAGATCGCCCAGGAAGTGCTCCGCATCCGCGCCCAGCTGACCGTTGCGCAAGCCCAGTTGACCGAGGCCACGGCCTCGGCCCAGGTGGCCGAGCGGGATTTCCAGCGCAGCCAGCAGCTTTTGGAACGCAAGATCGCCTCGGAGGCCGAGTACGACGCGGCGCTGACCCGCGTCACCGCCAGCCGCGCCCGCCTCAGCGTGGCCAAGGCGCAACTGGAGCAGGCCCGCGCCGGGCTCAATGCCGCCGAACTCAAGCTGTCCTACACCAAGATCTACGCGGACTGGCCGGATGCCGACACCCAGCGCGTCGTCGGCCAGCGCTTCGTCGATCAGGGCGCCCTGCTGCGTCCCAGCGAGCCCGTGGTCCAGGTGCTGGGACTGCACCCCATCGTGGCCCAGATGAACGTCACGGAGCGCGATTATGGCCGCTTGCAGATCGGCCAAGCGGTGACCCTCACCACGGCTGCGCACCCCGACCGGGAATTCGCCGGGACGATTGCCCGCATATCGCCGCAATTCAACGAGCTGTCCCGCCAGGCCTTGCTGGAAGTCCGGATTCCCAACGAGAACGGCGACCTCAAGCCCGGCATGTTCGGTCGCGCCAAGATCCTGTTCGACCGCGCCCCGAATGCGGTGGCCGTGCCGACCGAGGCCTTGATCGAGCGCCGCGGGCGCACCGGGGTCTTCGCGGTGCAGAACCAAGAGGACGGTCGCCTGATGGCCCGCTTCGTCCCCGTCACGACCGGGCTCCGCGACGGCAATCTGGTCCAGATCCTCGAGCCTGCCCTCAAGGGCGAGGTGGCCACCCTGGGGCTGCATCTGCTGCGGGACGAAGGTTCGATCATCGAGGTCACGCATACACGGAACGAGGCGGGATAAGGCCGGGGCGGTCGATTTCGAACCCCAGCCGCCTTCAGGACGCACAGGACTGCACCGATGAACTTGCCTCGTTTCACCGTCACCCACCCGGTCTTCACGGCCATGCTCATGCTGATCATGGTGCTGCTGGGCGGCTTCACCCTGATGCGCACCAGCATCGACCTGATGCCCGAACTGAGCCTGCCGACCCTCACCGTCATCACCACCTATGAAAACGCCAGTCCCGAGGAAATCGAGGAACTGATCACCAAGCCGCTGGAAGAGGTGCTCGCCACCATCCCCGGTGTCGAGACGCTGTCCTCGACCTCCCGCGAGGGACAGAGCGTCATCCGCGTCAGCTTCGTCTGGGGCACCTATCTCGACGGCGCCGCCAACAACATCCGTGACGGCTTCGATCGCATACGCGACTTCCTGCCGACCGACGCCGATCAGCCCATCATGCTCAAGTTCGACACCAACGCCTTCCCGGTCATGATTCTGGGCGTGGGCAGCCAGCTCGATGCGCTGACGCTGCGCAAACTGATCGACGAACAGATCAAGTTCCGCATCGAACGGCTGGAAGGCGTGGCGGCGCTGAACATCTGGGGCGGGCTGGAGCGGGAGATCCAGGTTCAGATTCATCCCGACAAGATCCGGGCGCTGCGCCTCGGACTGGACGAGGTGGTCCAGGCCCTGCGCACGGCCAACGTGACCCTGCCGGCCGGCAGCATCGACCAGGGGGCCAGCAGTATCCGCATCCAGGTGCCGGGCCGTTTCCACAGCCTCGACGACATCCGCGGCACGCTCGTCGCCAATCGCGGCGGGCCGATCTATCTCTACCAGATCGCCGATGTGGTCGACACCACGGCCAGGATCGAGCGCAAGGCGCTGGTGAACGGCGTGCCGGGTGTCCAGCTCATGGTGCGCAAGCAGTCGGGCTACAACACGGTGGAGGTGACCAAGCGCGTCGAGGCGGAAATGGAAAAGATCCGCCGTGATTTTCCCCAGCTCTCCTTCGTCACCGTGGTCAACACCGGCCACTACATCCAGCTTGCCATCGACAACCTCACCGATTCGCTCTGGCAGGGATCCATCCTTGCCTTCCTTATCCTGCTGTTTTTCCTGCGCAACCTGCGGGCCGCGATACTCGTCGGGACCGCCATGCCCATCTCCATGCTGGTGACCTTCGTTCTCATGTACTTCGCCGGCTACACCATCAACATGATGACCCTGGGCGCGCTCGCCCTCGGCATCGGCATGGTCGTCGACAGTGCCATCGCCGTGCTGGAGAACATCACCCGCAAGCGCGAGGAAGAAGGCCTCGATCCGATGAACTCGGCCATCGAGGGCGCGGGCCAGATCGCTCTGGCCGTGACCGGTGGCGCGTTCACCTCCATGGTGGTGTTCCTGCCGCTGATCTTCGCCCAGGGCATCGCCGGTGAGATGTTCGGCCAGTTGGGCTGGGTGGTGGCGTTTTCCAATCTCGCGGCCCTGATCGTGGCCCTCACCTTCACCCCCATGCTGGCCGCCAAGCTGCTGCAGCGCGAAGTCAGCCTCGGGGAGCAGGTGCACGGCATCGGCAAGGTGCTGGGCGATTTCATCGTGCGAATGGAAAACCGCTACAAGACCTCGCTGGCGCCCTGTCTGGATCACCCGTGGCGGACGCTGGCGCTCGCCGGCGGCGCAGTGCTCGCCTCCTGCCTGCTGGTTCCGCTCATCGGCACCGAGTTCATGCCGCCCTCGGATGAAAGCGAGGTGCGCGTCGAATTCGAGATGCGGCCCGGAACGCGCCTCGACCTCGTGGAAGAAAAGATGAGGCAGATCGGGGACCTCGTGCGC
>PKCW01000260.1 GCA_002862965.1 Pseudomonadota bacterium | reverse complement strand
ATTTCGTGACGCATCAAATCAATGTGCTGACGTCCGTATTGTCGTCCACGCTCGGCCTGTGGCGAGGCACCAGCGTGATCGCGTCGTCGGTCCGTGCGCCGGCGCCGGGACGATTGCTCAAGCTCTACGATATGGAGGGTTGCCCCTACTGCCGGGCCGTGCGCGAGGCGCTGACCGCGTTGCACCTGGACGCGGAAATTTATCCCTGCCCCAAGGGCGGCACACGGTTTCGGCCCGAAGTCGTCGCACTGGGCGGCAAGGCGCAGTTCCCCTATCTGGTCGACCCCAACACCGACACCCGGATGTATGAATCCGAGGCGATCATCGCCTACCTGTTTCGCGCTTACGGCGGGCGTGAGGTGCCGGCCTACTACCGGGGCGTTCTCCTCAAGCAAATCGGCAACGCCCTGGGAACCGTGGTGCGCGGCCTGCGCGGAATCCGGGGGCGGCCGGCCCGAACGCCGGCGCAATTGCTGCACTTGTGGAGTTTCGAATCCAGTCCATATTCGCGGCTGGTGCGCGAGCGCCTCACGGAACTGGAACTGCCCTATGTCCTGCACAATGTCGGCAAGGAACGCTGGCAGGAAATGGGGCCGGCGGCACGGCGCATCCAGAGCGGGCCATTCAAACCGGTGCCCGGCGGCAAACGCGCGGCGCATTTCGCCCGCACCGGCCACATGCAGGTGCCCTATCTCGAGGACCCCAACACCGGCGCGCGGTTGCTGGAGTCGGCCGACATCCTCGCGTATCTGGAACGTACCTACGGCGCTTGAGCTTCGGCGCAACGCGGCGCCGCATGGGCAAGCACAGCCTGCGCCACTATACTGGCCGCCTGATCTCGTTCCCCTGCCATTGCGGATCGCCCTCATGTCGCTTGCGCGCCTCGTGCTGCTGTCCCTGAGCCTGCTGCCGATCGCTGGCTGCGGCCAGAAAGGCGATCTGTACCGACCCGACGCGGCACGGCCCGCGGAGCAGCCGGCGACGCCGCCGGCCGCAACGCCTGCCGTACCCGATCCGCTTGCCACCGAGTAGCCGCTGACCCATGGATCATTTCAATTATCGCGACGGGCGACTGCATGCCGAGGACGTCGATCTGGAGGCGCTGGCCGCGGCCTACGGCACACCGGCCTATGTCTATTCGCGCGCCACGCTGACCCGCCATTTCCGTGTGATGACCGAAGCGCTGGGCGATCAGCCGCATCTGATCTGCTATGCGGTGAAGGCCAATGCCAATCTGGCGGTGCTGAACGTGCTCGCCCGCCTGGGCTCGGGCTTCGACATCGTCTCGGGCGGCGAGTTGGCGCGCGTGCTGCAGGCCGGCGGCGATCCGGCCCGAATCGTGTTTTCCGGGGTCGGCAAGCGCGCGGCGGAACTGGAACACGCGCTTTCGGTCGGCATCCGCTGCTTCAATGTCGAGTCGATCGCCGAACTCGAGCGGCTCGATCGCATCGCCCGTGCCCACGGCGTCGCCGCGCCGGTATCGCTGCGCGTCAATCCCGACGTGGACGCGCAGACCCATCCCTACATCGCCACGGGCCTGAAGGACAACAAGTTCGGCATCGCCATCGCCGAGGCGGAAGCAGCCTATGCACTGGCGGCCGACGCACCCGGCATCCGCGTGGTGGGCGTGGATTGCCACATCGGCTCGCAGCTCACCCGGACCGCGCCCTTCGTCGACGCCCTGGATCGCGTGCTGCAACTGGTCGACCGACTGGCCGCGCGGGGGATCGCGCTGCAGCATCTGGACGTCGGCGGCGGGCTGGGCATCCGCTACCGGGACGAAACGCCGCCGGATCCCGCCGCGTATGCCGCGGCGCTGCGCGAGCGATTGCACGGCCGGGCGCTTGAGCTGATCCTGGAGCCGGGCCGCGTGCTGGTCGGCAACGCGGGCATCCTCCTCACCCGGGTCGAGTACCTCAAAGACCAGAGCGAGCGACACTTCGCCATCGTCGATGCGGGCATGAACGATCTGCTGCGTCCGGCGCTGTATCAGGCCTGGCAGGAAATCGTGACGGTGCGCGAGCAACCGGAGCGGCCCGAGGCGGTCTACGACGTGGTCGGACCGGTGTGCGAAACGGCTGATTTCCTGGGCAAGGCCCGGCCGCTGCGCATTGCCGAGGGCGATCTGCTCGCGGTGCGCTCGGCGGGCGCCTATGGCTTCGTCATGGCCTCGCAGTACAACGCGCGGCCCCGGCCACCGGAACTTTTGGTGGACGGCGACCGCGTGCATGTGGCGCGCGCGCGCGAGTCCGTCATCGATCTGTGGGCGGGCGAAAGCGTGCTGCCGGATTGAGCCGGCCATGACACTGCCTCCTGCCCCGCCCGTGCCGCTGGTCCTGGTGGACGGCTCCGGCTACCTCTACCGCGCCTTCCACGCCCTGCCGCCGCTCAGCACACGCGACGGCCGTCCCACCGGCGCGGTGCTGGGCGTCTACAACATGCTGCGCAAGCTCGTCCAGGAGCTGCAGCCGCGGCGGCTGGCGGTGGTGTTCGATGCGCGCGGCAAGACCTTCCGCGACGAACTGTTCCAGGCCTACAAGGCGCATCGGCCCGCCATGCCGGACGATCTGGCCCGCCAGATCGAGCCGCTCAAGGCGCTGATCCGCGCCATGGGCGTGCCGCTGCTGGAAGTCGCCGGGGTGGAGGCGGACGACGTCATCGGCACCCTCGCCCGGCAGGCGGCGGCGCTCGGGCTGGATACCGTGATCTCCACCGGCGACAAGGACATGGCGCAACTCGTCGACGGGCATGTCGCCCTGGTCAACACCATGACCGGCAGCTGGCTCGACCGCGCCGCCGTGATAGCCAAGTTCGGCGTGCCGCCCGAATGCATCGTCGACTACCTGGCCCTGGTCGGTGACAGCAGCGACAACATCCCGGGCGTGCCCCAGGTCGGCCCCAAGACGGCGGCCAAATGGCTCGGCGCCTACGGCAATCTGGACGCGCTCGTGGCGGCGGCTGACGCGATCGCGGGCAAGGTCGGTGAATCCCTGCGCGAGAATCTCGAACAGCTGGCGCTGTCGCGCGAACTGGCGCGCATCCGCACGGACGTGGCGCTGGACCTGTTGCTCGACGATCTGCATCCCGGGCCGGCCGATACCGCGGCCCTGCTCGGACTGGCGCAGGAACTGGAGCTGGGCGGGCTGCTGCGCGAACTGAAGCGCGAGGGCGACGCCACCGCGGTTGCGGCAGGGCCAGCATCGGGCACGGGCCCCGGCGCAGAACCCACTTATCACTGCATCCGCGAAACGGCCGACCTCGAACGCTGGCTGGCACGGCTGGAAACGGCCGATCTGATCGCGCTGGATACCGAAACCACCAGCCTGAACAGCCTCGCGGCCCGCATCGTCGGCCTTTCCTTCGCCATCGATCCGGGCGAGGCGATCTACATCCCGCTCGCCCACGAAGGGCTCGAAGCCGCGCCCCAACTCGATCGCGAGGCCACGCTCGCCCGCCTCAAGCCCCTGCTGGAGGATGAAACGCGGCCCAAACTGGGCCAGAACCTCAAATACGACCGCGCGGTCCTGGAAAACCACGGCATCCGCCTGGGCGGCATCCGCCACGACACGATGCTGGAGTCCTATGTGCTGGACAGCACGGCGCGGCACGATCTGGACGCGATGGCGCTGCGCGAACTGGGCGTCGCGACCCTGACCTACGAATCGGTGACCGGCAAGGGCGCCAAGCAGATCCCCTTCGCTGCCGTGCCGATCGAAACCGCGACCCGCTACGCGGCGGAAGACGCCGACATCGCCCTGCGCCTGCACCGGGCGATGGGGCCGCGGCTGCAGGCAGTGCCCGCGCTGGACGCGGTCTACACCACGCTCGAGCTGCCCCTGCTGCCCGTGCTGGGACGGATGGAGCGCATGGGTGTCCGTGTCGATGCCGCGCTGCTCACCGCCCAGAGCGCGGAGCTTTCGGCGGAGATGGTGCGGCTGCGTGAGGCGGCCCAGATCGAAGCTGGCGCGCCCTTCAACCTCGATTCCCCCAAGCAGTTGCAGGAAATCCTCTTCGACAAGCTGGGCCTGCCGGTCCTGCGCAAGACGCCCACCGGCCAGCCGTCCACGGCCGAGGACGTGCTGCAGGAACTCGCCGCCAACTATGCCTTGCCGCGGCTGATCCTGGACTACCGCAGCCTGGCCAAACTGAAATCGACCTACACCGACAAGCTGCCGGCGCAGATCGACCCGCGCACCGGGCGCATCCACACCTCCTATCAGCAGGCGGTCGCCGCCACGGGCCGGCTGTCCTCGTCCGACCCCAACCTGCAGAACATCCCCGTGCGCACCGCGCAGGGCCGACGCATCCGCCAGGCCTTCATCGCCGATCCGGGGCATGTGCTGCTCTCGGCGGACTACTCGCAGATCGAGCTGCGCATCATGGCGCATCTGTCCGGCGATGCGCGGCTGTGCCAGTCCTTCGCGCAGGGCGAGGACGTACACCGCGCCACGGCGGCGGAGGTGTTCGGCGTGCCCCTGGATCAGGTGCAGGGCGAGCAGCGCCGCGCGGCCAAGGCCATCAACTTCGGTCTCATCTACGGCATGTCGGCCTTCGGCCTGGCGCGCCAGCTCGGCATCGCGCGGGACGCGGCGCAGCGCTACGTCGATCTGTACTTCGAGCGCTATCCCGGCGTGCGCGTCTTCATGGACCAGACCCGCGCGCGGGCGCGCGAGCAGGGCTATGTGGAAACCGTGTTCGGCCGCCGCCTTTACGTGCCGGATATCCAGGCCCGCAACGCGAGCCTGCGCCAGTACGCCGAGCGCACCGCCATCAATGCCCCCATGCAGGGCACCGCCGCGGACATCATCAAGCGCGCCATGATCGCCATCGATCGCTGGATCCTCGACGCGGCCGTGCCGGCACGGATGATCCTGCAGGTGCACGACGAACTGGTGTTCGAGATCCCCAGCGACGCCGTCGCGTCGGTCCGGGAGGGGGTGCTGACGCGCATGCAGGGCGCGGCGGATCTGGCCGTGCCGCTGGAGGTGGAGGCGGGCGTCGGTGCGAACTGGGACGCCGCCCACGGCAGCTGACGACCCGGTCGAAACCGCTCCTGATCGCCACATTCGTGGACGGATGTTTTTTTTCGTCGCCGCCGGAACTTCCGGAAAACGGCCCGGTCTATGTTTTCGAGTATCGCAACGATACTCTTCCTACCCTGAGTAAGCGGGCTGGCCGGTTTCCCCCAAGACCGCAGTCCGCTGTAACCGCGATGGCTTCCCCCTTCGGCCATCGCGGTTTTTTTTATGCCGGGACGCTTCGGTCGTCAAACCAGGACTCCAGCCGTTCGCGCGCCTCCTCGATACCCTGGTGCGAGACGGCGGAGAATAGCTGGACGGTCGCCCCGGGGGCGTCCTGAACCAGGGTCCGACGCACGGCCAGCAGCGCATTGCCTGCAGCGCCACGCCCGAGTTTGTCCGCCTTGGTCAGCAGCACATGACAGGCCAGGCCGCAGCTGACGCACCAGTCCAGCATCTGGCGATCGAACGGTGTCAGCGGATGACGCACATCCATCACCAGCACCACGCCCTTGAGGCTTTGCCGATCGCGCAGATAGCCTTCCACGAGCGCCGCCCATTCCTGCCTCACCGCCAGCGGAACCTCGGCATAGCCATAGCCGGGCAGGTCCACCAGCCGCATGCCACAGGGCAGGGCGAAGAAATTGAGCAACTGCGTCCGTCCAGGCGTGCGGCTGGTGCGGGCCAGCGCGCGGCGCTGGGTGATGGCATTGAGCGCACTCGATTTGCCGGCATTGGAGCGCCCGGCGAAGGCCACCTCGGCCAGATCGTCGGCGGGCAACTGCATCAGCTGCGCCACGCTCTTCACAAAAACCGCTGCGTTGTAGTCCCGCATGAGATCGATGGTTCCTCTTGACCGCGCCGGTTGACCGGCTTCGGTCCCAACGTTGTAGAATTGCGCGCTTGCGAGCCCGGAGTTCCGCGCGCTCGGCGACGTCCTTGCCGGCTCTCGGCCATTCAGCATGCCAGATCAGGAGGCGCATTTCCCATGAACAGACTGATTGCCGCGGGCTTGATGCTCGTCGGGTTGTGCGTGGCCGGCAGCGCGGTGGCGGCTGGCAACCCGGAAGCGGGACAACAGAAGGCGGCGCCTTGCGCGGCCTGCCATGGTCTCGACGGCAACAGCACGAATGGACAGTGGCCCAAGCTCGCCGGCCAGAGCCCCGAGTACATCGTGGGGCAGCTCAAGGCCTTCAAGGAAGGCAAGCGCCAGAATGCGCTGATGAGCCCGATGGCCATGGGGCTGAGCGACGAAGACATGGCGGACTTGGCCGCCTATTTCGCGCAGCAGCGGCCTCAGGTCGGCGGTGCGGATCCTGCGCTGGCGGACGCGGGCGCCAAGGTCTATCGTGGTGGCAACAAGGAATCCGGTGTGTCGGCCTGCATGGCCTGCCATGGACCGCGCGGCTCGGGCAACGGGCCGGCGGGCTATCCCCGCATCGCGGGCCAGCATGCCGCCTACACCAAACTTCAGCTCGAGGCCTACCGCACCGGCACCCGCGCCGGTACGCCGGCCAGCCAGATCATGAAGAGCATCGCCACCCGGATGAGCAATCAGGAGATCGAAGCCGTATCCTCTTACATCGAAGGACTGCACTGATCACCTCAAGGAGCGCGGGTACATGCGAAACGGGTCACGACTCTTGGCGAAACTCGGGCTGTTCGTCGGCCTCGCGTTGTGGCTGACGGCTGCAGGCGCTCAATCCGCCTACAAGGAAGGGGTGCAGTATCGCCTGGTCGAAAATCCCCAGCGCATCGCGAGCGGATCGAAGGCCGAGGTGGCCGAGTTTTTCTCCTATGGCTGTCACATCTGTTACGACATCGAGCCCTCCCTGGAAGCGTGGATCAAGGCCAACGGCGACCGGATCGACTTCATCCGCGTGACCCATGGCCCGGATTTCTTCCGCCGCAGCTGGGGCGTCTATGGACAGTCCTACTACGCACTTGAAACTCTTGGCGCCGCGGACAGGCTCAACGGCCCCTTGTTCAAGGCCATCCATCAGGACAAGGAACGGCTGGACAGCCAGGCCCGCATGGCCGACTTCGTCGCCAAACAGGGTGTCGACAAGAAGGCCTTCACGGCGGCCTACGATTCGTTTGCCGTGCGCACCAAGCTGAAGCAGGCCCAGGCGCAATGGGAACGCTTCGGCGTGCTGTTGCTGGGCACCCCCGCTTTCGTGATCAACGGCAAGTACGTCGTTTCGCCGGGCTTCCAGCAACATGTGCAGGAAAAGGAAGCCAAGCTCTCCGAAACGCTCAAGGTGATGGATTACCTCATCGCCAAGGATAGCAAGGGCGCCGCCAACTAAGTCCTGAAGACGGCGGCCGGGATGGTATAGTCGCCAAAGCCCCAGTCACCGGTCGGCGCGATCTCCATGGCCCATGGACTCTTCCTTGAGCTGCTCATCCTGCTCGCCAGTTCGCTGGCCGTCCTGTCGCTCTGCTATCCCCTGCGCATTTCGCCGATCCTCGGCTACATCCTCGTCGGCCTGCTGATCGGACCGGGCGGCCTCGGCTGGATCTCGCGGCCCGAATCGGTCGCCCAACTGGCCGAGTTCGGGGTCGTCTTTCTGCTGTTTTCGCTTGGCCTCGAGTTCGCGCTGCCCAGAATGCGGGCCATGCGCCGGCTGGTGCTCGGCATCGGCCTGGGGCAAGTGGCGCTGACCTTGGCCGTGTTCGGCGGCATCGCGCTGTCGCTTGGGATCTCATGGACCACGAGCGGTGTACTGGCCGCGGCGCTGGCGCTGTCCTCGACCGCGGTGGTCAGCCGCGAATTGACCCGCAATCACCAGTTGCACCAGCGCTTCGGCCAGATCGCCGTGGCCGTCCTGTTGTTTCAGGATCTGGCGTCCGTGTTCTTTCTCGCGATCTTGCCCTCGCTCGGGGGGTCCGGGGATGCGGTGGTTTCATCCCTGCTCTGGACCGTCGCCAAGTCGATGGCGCTGCTGGGGGGACTGCTGGTCGTGGGGCCTCGCGTGCTGCCGCCCTTGTTCAGCGGTGTTGCGCGGACCCGCATCGAAGAGCTGTTCGTGCTGGCGGTTCTGGTCGTCATCCTGGCCGCCGCGGCGCTGACCCAGTTGATGGGACTTTCCATGGCGCTCGGTGCCTTCATGGCCGGGATGCTGCTCGGTGAGAGCCATTTTCGTCATCAGATCGAAGCGGAGATCCGGCCGTTCAGGGATGTGCTGCTGGGGATCTTTTTCGTCGCCGTCGGCATGCTGATCCAGCCGGCGCAGTTGGCGGCCCAGTTGCACTGGGTGCTGCTGTTGACGCTGGGATTCATGGTCATCAAGGGCGCACTGGTCGCCGGCTTGTCGCGGTTGATGGGCGAAAGCCGGCGCACCGCGCTGCTCGCCGCAGTCGCGCTGGCCCAGGGGGGCGAGTTCGGCTTTGCCTTGCTCACCTTGGGCGGCGCCTACGGCGCGATCTCATCCACTCAGCAGTCACTGCTCTTTTCCAGCATCATGCTCAGCATGATGGCGACGCCCATGCTGCTGAATGCGGCGCCGCGGTGGACCCGGCGGGTGGAACGCGCTCCCGACGGGCCTGCCGATACCGCTTTCCTGGCCGAGGCAAGCAAGGAACCCCACGTGATCCTGTGCGGATTCGGGCGCGTCGGCCAAGCCATTGCACGCTTTCTCCAGCGCGAACAAATCCCCTACATCGCCATCGACAGTGATACGCTACGCGTCCGCGAAGCCTTGGTGGCAGGCGAGTCGGTGCTGTTCGGCGACTCGCGCCAGCGGTCGCTGTTGCGCAAGGCCGGGCTGATGCACGCGCGGCTGCTCGTCATCGCCTTCAACAACGACAAGGATGCTCTACGCATCCTCGAGGAAGTCCGGCCGTTGCGCCCCGACCTGCCCGTCCTGGTCCGTACGTCGGATGATCGACACTGGGAAGCCCTCCAAGCGGCCGGCGCGACGGGGATCGTTCCCGAAACGCTGGAAAGCAGCCTGATGCTGGTCTCGCACGTTCTCGAACTGCTCGGCGTCCCATCGGACCGCGTCCAGGAACATATCCAACAGGCGCGCCACGAGCGCTACCGGCTGCTGCACGGCTATCTGCATGGGGAGCGCTCGAAGCTGGCCGATGCCCGGGGAAACCCGCTGGAAGTCGTCCACCCCGTGGTGCTCCCGGATACGGCACATGCCGTCAACCACCGCTTGGGCGACCTCCGGCTGGATCAGATCGGCGTTCGCGTGCAGGCGCTCCGGCGCGGATCGGTCACCGGACAGGACCCGTCCGATGATGTTCATCTGAAGGCCAACGACACGCTGGTCCTGCTCGGAACGGCCTCGCAACTCGAGCGTGCCGAGCAACGGCTGCTCGGTGGATGATGGCATGATGGGCAGCGCGCCGATCGATGTTCCCCCGCAGGACATCGGCCACCCCCCACGGCCAGGCCGGTCGCCCCCTCGCGTCGGGATCATCGGGATCCATGGCCCGGAGGCCACGGCCTGTATCCAGGTTTTGCTCGAGGCCGGCATGCCGTTGACGGCGTGGACGCGCCGACACGATTCGCCTTGGGCGAGACGGCTCGCACGTCGCGGCGTTGCCGTCCGCCCGCTCGATGCCGCGGGCACGCTGGTCGAGCCACCGCAGGGCGTCATGCGCCCGGACTGGTTGCTGATCTGTCCCGGGCAGCGGTTGGCGGTGCCGGCGTCTGATCTCAGTGGGGTCCCTGAGGCCTGCTGGCCGGCGGCGCCCGATCGCGTCCTCGAACTGGCGCCAGCCGGTATGCCGGGCCCGCGTCGCCATCCCGAGCGCATGGTGATTCGCCTGCCCACGGCGGTCGTGCTGGAACGCTGGTTCGACACCCCCATGCGTCGCACGATTCGCCGGGGTTTGCTGCCGGTCCCCCAGTGCAGCGGCAGCGCGCTGCGGCTGATTTCGGCGCACCAGATCGCGCGGGTGGCCTTGGCCCTGTGTCGTGACGGCCTCGACATCGAGACGGCCACGGCGCGGCTCGCCGGTGAATGGACGCCGATTCCGGCTGTTCTGGCGGCTTGCCGGTCACAGGTGGAACGCCCCGTGCGCCCGCAGCGACGTTCCATCACGGCCTTCGGCCTGCGCATGGGCCGGGAGTGGGCGCTGATGGCGCCACTGATCGCCGAGCGAGCGCCCAGGGTTTGCACCGAGGTCGACGCGAACTGCGCTATGCTGGATCCCATGGTAGACCGTATCCGCCGGTTGTCTTGGTAGGGGTTGGGCATGTCGCTTTCGCACGTGTCCGACTACTGCGTGGCCGCAGCGTGTGCGACCTTCATGTGCTTGTCGTTCGACGCCGGGGCAGGCGCCCCATTGCAACCAGGAGTTCACCCCGTGAGCGAAACCGCCCCGCTGATTCCGCTGCCCAACGCCCGCCAGGCCGCACCCGGTCTGTTGACGGGCGGGCAACCGACCGACGAACAGCTCCGCGCGGCGGCCGCCGCGGGCTACAAGACGGTCATCAATCTGCGGCCCGGCTCGGAGATGGCGGGAATCGACGAATCGGGTCTGGTCGAGTCGCTGGGCATGGACTTCGTGAGCATCCCCGTCGGCGGCGGCGCGGATCTCACCGAAGACACGGCGCGCAGACTGGACCGGGCGCTCGCCCATGCCAAGCCGGGTCCAGTGATCATCCATTGCGCCAGCGGCAACCGTGTGGGCGCACTGCTCGCGCTGCGCGCCAACCTGATTCAGGGTCAGCCGGCCGCGGAGGCGCTGAATTTCGGCAAGGCGGCAGGGCTGACCTCGCTCGAAGATGCCGTGAAGCAACGGCTCAAGTAGTGCCTTGCCCGGCGTGGGCGTGCCGACGGATGTCGAAGCGTTGCCCCACCGCCAGGCCCAGTTGGCGCGCTGCATGGCCCCGGTTGACGGCCAGTTCGGCCAAGCCGCAGGAATTGGCAAACCAGAACGGCTCTCCGGGCAGGGCCTCCTCGAAGGTCCGCGCGTGGCGGATTTCCACTGCGTCCCGGAGGAGAAGCACGTCCTCCACGCCGAAACCGTCGGCGCGTAACCCCGTCATTGCGTTGCCGTAGCCGTCGATGTAGATGATGCGGTTCCAGTCGGTGGACCAACTCATTCCTTCCGGCTGATCCTGGTCGTCGGCCGGACGCAAGTCGATGTGCTGGCCGTCCTGCAGGCGGGCGGCAACCGGACCGAACCAGTCCCGACCGTGGAAGGTTGCAGAACCCCAGGCTGCCGGCTCGGGAAGATAGTGCCAGATGGCGTGCTTGGCGCGCTGCGCCACGATGGCGAGCAGGCCGTTATCCGGTCCGACGAGACGGAATCCATCCGCTTCGAGCAGCACCCCGCGCCGCGCGGTGCCGACCCCGGGATCGACCACGGCGACGACGCATGCGCCGGCGGGCAGGTAGGGCAGCAGCGCAGCCAGCAGATGGGCAGCCGGCCGGACCTGAAAGGGCGCGACGTCGTGGCAGAGATCCACCACCGCCAGCGTGGGAGCGATGCCGTGAATGGCGGCCTTCAATTGGCCCACATAGGGACCATCACCGCCGAAGTCGGTAAACAGGAAGATCGGCGGGGCAGTCAATCCGCGCGCCGTCACGTCACACGTCGAGATTGTTGACCAGCAAGGCGTTGCGCTCGATGAACTCACGGCGCGGCTCGACCTGATCGCCCATCAACGTGGTAAAGACATCGTCGGCGGCCACCAGATCCTCCACCGTCACCCGCAGCAGCCGGCGCGTTTCCGGGTCCATGGTGGTCTCCCACAACTGGTCCGGATTCATCTCCCCAAGCCCCTTGTAGCGCTGGATCGTCAAGCCACGGCGGCCCTCGTTCAACAGCCATTCGACCGCATCGCGAAAGCGCATGACCGCTTGAGTGCGCTCCCCACGACCGACCCGGACCTGATCGGTCCACCAGCCCGCCAGATTCTGCGCCAGCTTGTGCAGGGGCCGAAATTCTGCGTTTTCCAGCTGATCGAGGCTCAGGTGATAGACCTGTTCCAGGCCATGCCGGTGGCGGATGACGACCAGGCTGGCGGCGTCGGTCGGCGGCACGGTGTAGCGGTTGGCGCCCGGCGCCGTCTCGTTGAGCTGGCGCTCGAAAGCCTCGCGCCAGCGATTGCGCGCCGCCTCATCGGAGAGAACCGGCAGCACGGGTTCAAACTCCGCCAGCACGGAAAGGACATAAGGATCGTAGATTCGGGCCAGTCGCTCGATGGCCGCCTGCGCGTCCTGGTGCGCCCGGACCAGCCGACCCAGCGGCTCCCCACCCATTGCCGTCTCGGGAGCGGGCGTGACGGTCGCGCCCTCGAGCGCCAGCTCGAGCAGGTAGGCGTTCAGTGCCGCGTCGTCTTTCAGGTACTGTTCCTGTTTGCCCTTTTTTACCTTGTAAAGCGGCGG
Organism: Pseudomonadota bacterium; assembly: GCA_002862965.1. Lineage (GTDB taxonomy): Bacteria > Pseudomonadota > Gammaproteobacteria > UBA5335 > UBA5335 > Macondimonas. The sequence continues at coordinate 5,734 of PKCW01000260.1, read as the reverse complement.
TTGTGCGATATAGACATGCCCCCGCTCCACCAGCGCATAAGTCTGGCGGTAGAAGAAGGTGAGCAGCAAGGTGCGGATATGGGAGCCGTCGACGTCGGCATCGGTCATGATGATGATCCGGTGATACCGCAGTTTGTCGGCGTTGAAGTCCTCACGTCCCACCCCGCAACCCAGGGCGGTGATCAGAGTCGCGACTTCCTGGGACCCCAACATCTTGTCGAATCGCGCCTTTTCGACATTGAGGATCTTGCCCTTGAGCGGGAGGATGGCCTGGGTGCGCCGATCACGGGCTTGCTTCGCCGATCCGCCTGCGGAATCGCCCTCGACCAGAAAGATCTCCGAGAGGGCGGGGTTTTTCTCCTGGCAGTCCGCCAGCTTGCCTGGCAGGCCGGCGATGTCGAGTGCACCTTTACGCCTCGTCATTTCGCGAGCACGCTTGGCGGCCTCCCGCGCGCGGGCAGCTTCCATGACCTTGCCCATCACGGCCTTTGCATCGTGCGGATGCTCGAGGAAGAACTCCTGAAGCTTTTCCGCCATGACGGATTCGACGACCGCCTTGACCTCGGAGGACACCAGTTTGTCCTTGGTCTGCGAAGAAAACTTCGGATCGGGCACTTTTACCGATAGCACGGCCGTCAATCCCTCGCGGGCATCGTCTCCGGTCATGCTCAACTTCTCTTTCTTGTTGAGGCCGGACTCGTCGATGTAACCGTTTACCGTGCGGGTCAGCGCCGCCCGAAATCCCGCTAGATGGGTCCCGCCGTCGCGCTGGGGGATGTTGTTGGTGAAGCAGAACATGGTTTCCTGGTAGGAATCGTTCCACTGCAGGGCCACTTCGACGACGATGCCATCACGTTCGGCGGAGAAGTAAAAGATACGGGGGTGAAGGGGCGTCTTCTTCTGATTGAGGTGTTCGACGAAGGCCTTGATACCGCCCTGATACTCGAAAATCGCTTCCCGGCCGTCTCCGCGCTCGTCTCGAAGCTGGATGCGGACGCCCGAGTTCAGAAACGACAGTTCCCGGAGTCGTTTGGCCAGAATGTCGTAGTGAAATTCGATGTTGTTGAAGATGGTGTCGCTGGGCTTGAATCGGATGGTCGTGCCGCGCTGCTGCGTCGAGCCGACCACGCTGAGTGGCGCTTCCGGTTCGCCGAGATGGTAACGCTGGAAGTGGATCTTGCCGTCGCGATAGATGGTGAGGTCCAAGACCTCCGACAGGGCATTGACGACCGAGACGCCGACACCGTGCAGTCCGCCCGACACCTTGTAGGAGTTGTCGTCGAACTTCCCGCCCGCGTGCAATATCGTCATGATGACTTCGGCAGCGGATCGGCCCTCTTCGGCATGCAGATCGACCGGGATCCCGCGGCCGTTATCCGCGACGGATACAATGTTGTCGTTTTCGATCGTGACTTGAATGTCGGTGCAGTATCCGGCGAGGGCTTCATCGATGGCATTGTCGACGACCTCGAACACCATGTGATGGAGTCCGGATCCGTCATCGGTGTCGCCGATGTACATGCCGGGACGTTTGCGCACAGCGTCGAGCCCACGGAGTACCTTGATGCTGGTCGAGTCGTAGCTTGTAGCACTCATGCGCGGGTGTACCGTTCAAAATCACGATCATACCATTCCTGTCGCCGCAAATTGTTCCACGTGAAACACCACCGGTGAGTCGACGGGCGGGCTCGCGTTTTCCAAGGCGGCAATGAATTGCTGCGCGGGTAAAGAGGAAAGTATCCCCGACAAGCGTTGCCAATGCAGACGGTCGAGTTCCGCTGCAGGATCATCCATCAAAATAATGGGGAAATCACCCGTATGTCGATGGAACACATCAACCTGGGCCAATAGCAAGGCGTAGCTATAGCGCTTCTCTTCGCCGCGTGAAAGCACCTGCTGAGCAGCGTAATGCGCGATCCGGATCTCAACGTCGGCCCGATGTGGTCCGACGGAGGTAATGCTGCGCAGACGGTCGCGTCCCCGGCTTTTAATCAAGGCATCGCGAAAAGTCTGTCCAGCGGGGTAACCCGGTTGGTAACGCAGGGTCATCTGGGCCGGGCAATCGAGGGCCATGGCGCGCTCGGTCAGGTATGGACCGAGCTCTGCGAGATGGGCGTTGCGGAGGGAGGTGATGGCTTCTCCTTCTCGTACGAGTGCGCGTTCCCATCCCGCCAGGACGTCGTCCGGCGCGCTCATGCGTAACGCCGCATTCCGTTGCTCGAGGGCTCGGGCGTAGTCGCGCCAGTGCACGCGGAAAGAAGGTTCCACGTGAAACAATCCCCAGTCGAGAAACCGGCGCCGGTCTGAAGGGCCACCACTAACCAGGGGGGTTATGCGCGGGTCCATGAGTTGAACCGGAAGCAGGCCGGCCAAAAGGCTCATGCTCCGGACCGGTTCACTTTGAATTCTAAAGCTGATTGCCTCGGTGGTCGCGTCCGCCGTCAAGTGGGCGTATCCCCGCAAGGGGTCCGTGATCCTGGCCTTCAGGGTGAACCCGTGCGCGCCATGCCGCCAAATTGATTGTCGTCGTACGGTCCGAAATGATTTTCCGCGGGAGAGAAGATAGATTCCTTCAAGAATCGACGTCTTGCCACTGCCGTTCGGGCCGATCAGCCAATTGATGTGGGGGTCACAAACCAACTCGAATCGGCTGAACCGCCGAAAATCGCGCCCCTGAATCGAGCAGATCGGCATTCACGACTCAGAGCCGCATGGGCATGACGACGTGGCGGCTGGGAACCACCGGTTGGCCTTCCTCGACGCCGGTCATGAGGCAACTGCCGTTCGCATCAGAGAATTCCAGCCGCACCTGCTCGTTGGGCAAAACGCCCAGCGGTTCCAGCAGATACGCGACATTGAAGCCAATTTCCATCGCCTCGCCATGGTAGTCGGCGGCCAGGAATTCCTCCGCTTCCTCTTGTTCGGCATTGTGCGCCCGAATGACGACACCTCTCGGCTCCAGCCCGAGCCGAACGCCACGAAATTTTTCGTTGGACAGAATCGCGGCGCGCGATAGCCCGACCCGCAATGCCTGACGGTCGACGACCAGCGATCTCGGCAAGTGATTCGGCATCACCTTTTCATAGTCCGGGAAACGCCCGTCGACGAGTTTGCTGGTGAACCGAACGCCGTCCAGCAGGATGGTCGCCTGGTTCATCGATACCTGTATCGTCACCGGGCCTTTGTCGAGCAGTTTCTGCAGTTCGAGAATACCTTTGCGCGGCAGGATGATCTGTCGGGCCTCGATGGCCGTTTCCTCTATCTTCACTTCCGCCATCGAGAGGCGGTGTCCATCGGTGCCGACGGCGCGCAGGAGGCCGGGTTGCAGATCGAGCAGCAAGCCGTTGAGGTAATAGCGGACATCCTGATGCGCCATGCTGAACTGGGTTCGTTCGAGCAGCAGTTTCAGGCTCTCCTGTTGAAGGCTGATGCGTGTACTGCCTTCCGGGGTCGCGGTCCGCGGAAAGTCGCTCACCGGTAGCGTGGCCAGCGAAAACCGGCTGCGGCCTGCGCGCAGGGTCAGGCGATCTTCCAGGCTCGTGCACTGAATCCGGGCCTGCTCGGGAAGGCTTCGGACGATGTCCAAAAGCTTGCGTCCCGATACCGTCCAGCTCGTTGCCCCATCCGACTGGCAACTGCCTTCGGCCACCAGCTCGATTTCAAGGTCGGTTCCGACGATTCTGAAGCGGTCGCCTTCGATTTCGATCAGCACATTGGCCAGCACGGGCATGGTCTGACGCCGTTCGACCACACCGATCGTGGCTTGCAGGCGTTTGAGAAGTTCCTCGCGGGAAAATTCGACTGTCATGGTCTGGCGGTCTCGGATGGTGAATCAAATATAAATCTTATGTCTTTCTGGATGGTAGCTGTTAGCGCTGTGGATAAGTCCGCCTGCCGCGTCTTTTTCCTTATGATCCAATTAGTTGTGACCTTTTGAAAGCTGTGAGTCGGTGCGCGCGGATCCTGTGCATGGAATGTGGATAACCGGGGGTCGCTACAGGTCGGTTGGAATTGTGCCCGGCTTATCCACGGTTTTCCCACAGCTTCTGCAATGGCGACGCTAGGCCGACAGGATTCGGGTAAGGTTCTGATAGTCTTCGTTGATTCGAGGATCGCTGGTCCGGAGTTCCACGAGTTTGCGACAGGCGTGCAACACCGTCGTATGGTCCCGGCCGCCGAAGTGCTTGCCGATCTCCGGCAGGCTGTGCGAGGTCAGTTCCTTGGCCAGCGCCATGGCGATCTGTCGTGGTCGCGCGATGGACCGGGTGCGGCTGGAGGAGATCAGATCGCTCCGGCGGATCTTGAAGTAGTCCGCCACGACGAGCTGGATGTTGTCCAGGGTCACCAGCTTTTCCTGCAGGCGCAACAAATCCTTCAGCGCTTCGCGCGCTTCATCGATGCCGATCGGCGAACCCTTGAACTGGCAATGGGCCACGACGCGACGCAGCGCCCCTTCCAGTTCACGCACGTTGGATCGCACCTGCTGCGCAATGAAGAACGCCACCGGGTCCGGCAACGCGACCCCAGACTGCTCGGCCTTCTTGATGAGAATCGCGGTGCGCGTTTCCAGCTCCGGCGGTTCGACCGCTACCGTCAGGCCCCAGCCAAAGCGGGATCGGAGCCGTTCCTCGAGACCCTGGACCTCTTTGGGATAGCGGTCGCATGTCAGGATGATCTGCCGGTGACCTTCGAAGAGGGCATTGAAGGTGTGGAAAAATTCTTCCTGGGATTGCTCCTTGCCCTCGAAGAACTGGATGTCGTCGATCAGCAGCGTATCGACGGACCTGTAAAAGTTCTTGAATTCATTGATTTTATGGTTCTTCAGCGCATGAACCATGTCGTTCACGAAGCGCTCCGAATGAAGGTAAACGACCTTGGCGCCGCGACGTCGCTGCAGGAGATCGTTGCCCACGGCCTGCATCAAATGGGTCTTGCCAAGACCGACCGAGCCATAGATGAACAGGGGGTTGTAGGAGTGCCCGGGATTCTCGGCCACCTGCCGGGCGGCGGCGAACGCCAGCTGATTGGACTTGCCTTCGATAAAACTATCGAAGGTAAAACCGGGGTTGATGCGATTCCCGGTGAGCGGCTCGGGACGCACGGGGGCCGGTCGACCGGCCTCGCTGACCACGGCTGCGGCAGGTGTGGCCGCACCCACTTCGATACTGCTCGGCGGCACGGTGGTCGGTGCAAGTCGACGAATCGTGCTTTGAATCACCTCGAGGTAATGGGTGTGCACCCACTCCTGGACAAAGGTATTCGGCGCAAGAAGGCGTAGCTGCCGGCCGTCCTCGACCGCGTGCAAGGGAAGCACCCACACCCCGAAATCCTGTTCCGGGAGCTGGGATCGCAGGGCATCAAGACAGATTTTCCAAACCGACACAAGAGGATCCAATTTATTGTAATCAAAGCGTTTAACAACAAAGAATCCCCGCCGTTCCCGTACGGGCAAATCAGTCTATACCCCTTTTGGTGGCCTAGCCACCGCATCGCCCGTTGACATGGACGCGGCTCGGGAAGTAGCATTTCCAGCCCCCGTGTCCCGCCTCGGACGCGCAACCCTTTGTCGTAAAGACGGTCGACTCCATGAAACGAACCTACCAGCCCAGCGAACTGCGTCGCAAACGAACTCATGGCTTCCGGGCCCGCATGGCGACGAAGAACGGCCGGCTTGTCATCAAAGCCCGCCGCGCCAAGGGTCGTCATCGCCTGACGGTCTGATTGAGCTCCAGTC
>PKCW01000081.1 GCA_002862965.1 Pseudomonadota bacterium | reverse complement strand
AGGAATAGACGACCGATTCACCGGATTCTTTCAGCGTTGCGCGGTTATAGTCGGTGATCTTGCCGTCCGGCACGTCGATACCCCAGCACTCGACGACCCGCAACGCGCCATATTCCCTGAATTGCAACGCCATCTTGCGGGCTAGGGCGAGGTAATCCTGCTTCCTGTCATCCGGCACCGGGAGCACGTAGCCGTCGACATAACCCGGCTTCTCGGCCGCACCCGTGTCGAGGATCGCATCGAAGCCGCCGTAGATCATGCGCTTGCCATCGAAGGGCATGTTCTTGCCCATCTCGGCCATCGCCGGGTCGGCCATCATTTTCTCGTGGGCCGCGTCGCGCGTGGCCTTGTCGGGATATTCGAACCAGCTGAACAGCACGGTTTCGCCGTCCGCGAGACCGACGGCTTTCTTCAAGTCGTTGATCTTGCCGTCGGGGACCTCATCTCCCCAGGTTTCGACGAGGCGGCTCACACCGAAGCGCTTGAGAAGATCGACCGCGCCCGTCGCGTGCCGGAGATAGGCTTCCCTGTTGGCGGTGGGAACGGGGGTGAGAAATCCCTCGACGAATACCATGGTTTCGCTCCTGCGGATTCGCTTCAGTCGGCCAGGCCGTCGGCCGCCGCCTGGATGGCGGCAATGTCGATCCTCGTCATCGTCATCATGGCCTCGAAACCGCGCTTCGATCGCGCCGGGTCTGGATCGGTCAGCCGTTCGAGCAGGATCCGCGGCGAGATCTGCCAGCTGAATCCCCATCGGTCCTTGCACCAGCCGCAGGCGCCTTCCTGGCCGCCACTGCCGACGATGGCATGCCACAGCCGATCCGTCTCGGCCTGGTCCTCGGTGACGATCATGAAGACACGCGCTCATTGGGCTTGAACATCGGCCCACCGTTGAGCGCCGAATACTTGCGTCCGGCGAGCGTGAAATCGATGACCAGAACGCCGCCTTCCTGCATGCTCGGATTGTCGGCGGGCGATGTCATCATCCGATCGATACGACTGTCGGGCAGCAGGGAGACGTAGAACTCGGCTGTGTCCCTGCCGTCCCGGTCGAACCAGAGCACCGTGGTGATTTTGTCGCTCATCGTTGGTTTCCGACCGGGTTGCACCCGCGTCGGCGGCTGTGCCGATCGCGGGCTTGTTCCTCGGCGGTTGGACCCGCCGTGGTCGAAAAAGGTCGCGTCCGGCTCACGCGCTAGCTTGCATCTGCCCGGTTCAGCAGTTGCGTCATCGCCGCACCGACCAACGGGCGGCTGAGCCAGTAGCCCTGCAAACCCTGGCAACCCCGCTCGGTGAGAAACTGCGACTGGCTTTGCGTTTCGACGCCCTCGCCGATGACGTCGAGGTTCATGCGCTGACTCATGCTGAGCATGGCTTCGACGATGGCGACGTCTGCGGCAGACTCGGGCAGCGCGGAGACGAAGGAACGATCGATCTTGAGCACATCGAAAGGATACTGCTTGAGGTACTTGAAGGATGAATAACCCATGCCGAAATCGTCGATGGCGACGCGCACCCCCAGGTCGCGCAGGGCGCGCAGGGTTTCCAGCGCTCGCTCGGGATGGGCGAGGAGGGCGCCCTCGGTGATCTCGACCGTCAGCCCGCGGGCTGGAACCTGATGCAGCGCGAGGCTGGCCGCGATCTGGGCGGTCAGCTGCGGGCTGGCGAACTGGGTCGGCGCCAGATTCACCGCCATGCCGAGATCGGGAGCATCGCCGGAGCGCCAGTGCCGCAATTGCGCCAGACCTTCGTCCAGCACGACTTGTCCCAGCGCGGGCAGCAAGCCGATCCGTTCGGCCAGCGGCAGGAATTGGGCCGGCTCCAGGGTCCCACGCGTCGGATGTGCCCACCGGACCAGGGCTTCGACCCCACGGATCCGGCCGCTGCTTGAGGCTACGATGGGCTGATAGACGAGAAACAACTCGTTCCGTGCCAGCGCCATGCGAAGCTCGTGCGCGCTCATCGGCGTCGCGTCCGGGAGCGTGCGGGCGCGACTCGCCAGACGGTAGCAGTGGCGGTGGCGCTTGGCCTGATACATGGCGGTCTCCGCCTGGCGGATCAGATCTGCCGTGCCGGATGGCGTGTTCGCCTCACGGGTCGCGATGCCGATACTTGCCGACAGTCCCAAGGTGATGCCGCCGACGACCAGCGGCTCGTTGAGGGTTTCGAGCAGCGATTCGGCGATCCGTGTCGCTCGGGCCGTGATCGGGTCGCCCAGCGCGAGGGCCGCGAAGCCGTCGCCACCGACATGGAACATGCGACATTGCCCGGTTTCCAAGTCCTGGAAGCGCCGTCCTACCTCCCGCAGGATCTCGTCGCCGACCGCCGGATCCAGTGATTCATTGATCGATCGAAAGTGATCCAGGTCGATCCAGAGCAGCGCCAGCGCCTCGCGGCCGTGGTGAGCGGTCGCGGTCTCGGAGGTCAGGGCACGCATCAAGGCGGCGCGATCGGGCAGTGCGGTGGTGGGATCGAGCCGGCTGCGAGCCGATTCGGTCGGCGGGTCCGTCACGGACCGGTCCCGACACACCCCGATGTAGTGGGTGATGTGCCCGGCCTCGTCGCGCACGGCGCTCATGTTCAGATGCAGCGGGAGCGCTTCACCGTCCATCCGCTGCCCCTCCCAGGGCCCGCTCCAGCGGCCGACGCTGGAGAGGTGGGACCAGAGCCCGTCGACCGTGTCCATGGGCCGTCCGGGAGCGGCCAGGAACTGGGCCGGGACATCCTGCAGCAGACTGCGGGAACAGTGGATCAATCCGCAGAATGACGCATTGGCCGAGAGCACCCTTCTTTCGGAATCCAGAACGAACAGGGCTTCTCCGGACTGCGTCAATGCATCGCGCATCCAAAGCAGTTCGCGCTCGAGACGTTTTTGTTCGGACAGCTCCTGCAAGGTCCCGTCGATTCGTTCCAGGCGGCCCCGGGCGCAGTAACGGATCACGCCGCGCTCGTGGACCCAGACCACGCGGTTGCTTGGTGTCACGATGCGATATTCGACATCCAGGGATTGCCGATGGCGCAGGGCATCGCGGTGGTGCCGATTGACCCGGGCGGCATCGGACGGGTGAATGAGGCGTCGAAAGCCGACGTAGTCGTGAGAGAAATCGCGGCGATCGATCTGCAACTGCTCGAAGAGTTCAGGACTCCAATGAGCGGTCCTGGTCTTGAAGTCGTAGGACCACTCGCCCAGCTTGGCGATGCGCTGCGTCTGCTGCAGCCGCCCTTGCAGATCCCTCACCGTGAGCGCCCAGGTGCGCTCGGCGGTGACGTCGCGGGCCACGCCAACCACGCCGATGATCTGTTCCCGGGCCCAGAGCGGGCCATTGGTGATCATGATGTGGTGCAGGCGACCATCCTTGGTGCTTACGCGGATCTCGCCCTGTTGCCCGACGCCCCCCAAGGCGCCGAGAAACAGCGACTGCGCAAGCAGTCGATCGTCAGGATGCACGATCTGACCGAAGTTCTGGGTTTCGAGCTCACGCCGGGAGTAGCCGGTCACGCGTGTCATGGCGGCATTGAGATTGAGGAAGTGTCCGAGCGGGTCACAGAAAAAGACGAGGGCGTTGGCCCGATCCAGGACGTCGCCCAGGGCGGGCGACAGGTCGTGTGGCGCGTGCTCCGGGAGCGCCGCCGTCACCACGATCCAGATATCGCCGCCGGACGCCGGAACCAGTACCCATTGACTGCTCCTGAGGTCCCCACCGGGACGGGTCAGGCGGAAATGCCCGAGCTGAGGCCGATCGATTGCTGCTGCGAGCAGTGTTTTCAGTGCGGCGCGCATGTTGGGGACGACGAGGTCTCCACATTGGCGGCCACGCAGCTCCAAGGAATGGGCGCCGAGCAGGGACTGTGTGTCACCGGCGGACTCGACGATGAGGCCCGCCTGATCGACGCGCAGTTGGAGGGACTCGCCGGAGAGGTTGAGATCGCTGCTCATGAACGGATGACTCCCGAGTCGTCGTTTGTGATTTTGGGCTTGATGTCTCAGCGAGTCCGCGCGTCCCCATGGGTTTGGGGCACGGCTCTGAAAGGTCTAGGCGCGTACCGGCGCCTTGTCAAGCCGGCTTTACCTCCCGCGGCCGGGACGCCCCCAGAAATGCCCGCTGCCGTCGGGTATCGGCCGCTCGATCGCATGCATGATTCTTCATCCGATCCGCTGGACAAGTCATGCCCCGACGGGCGCCTCCGATTGCGGTCGACGCGGCCCGGAGACGATCGAATTGCTGACTTGCAGGTCCCGGATCGTGAGCGTATAACACTAGCCTTCATCGGGATCAGACCGAGAATCAGACAGGGATTGTGACTATGCGATTGTCCCCCAGGAAGGCGGTGGGGCTGCTCTGTGCAGCCGTGTATTTGCCCGTGACGGCACATGCCGAAACACTCGAGCAGGCTTGGGCCTCGGCCCGCGGCACCGATTTCGGGCTGAGGGCCGCTCAATTCGAAGAGCAGGCAGCGGAAGCGGCCCGCAGCGCGACGTCCCGGCAGCGGCTTCCCTCGGTTTCGGCCAACGGGTTCCTCGTGAAACTCGACGAGGCGCCGACCATCAAGTCGCCCATCGAAGACAACCTGACCATCCCGTCTCCGATCCGCTTTCCGCTCCTGCCTTCGAGTTTCTCCTTTCCGGTTCCGGCCGACCTGCAGAACTTTCAGCTTGGCGAGGACAAGTTCACCCAGGTCGCGTTACAGGCCACCCTGCCGCTCTACACCGGCGGTCGGCTGACCAATCTGAGCAAGGCTGCCGAATCCCAGGTCGGCGCGGCCGGTTGGAATCTTCGGCGGACCGAGCAGGAACTGAAGGTCAACGTGGCCGAAGCCTATGTCAACGTCTTGCGTGCGCAAGGCGGTGCCACGATCTCCGACCGCGAGGTCGAAGCGGTGTCTGGCTATGTGCAGGACGTTCAGAACCTGTTCGACCAGCAGATGGTGGCCAAGAGCGATCTGCTCTCCGTGCAGGTCTATCTGGCCGATTCCAGGCAACGCAACCTCCAGATCAAGAACGCCGTGCAACTGGCCCAGTCGTTCTACAACAAGATGGTTGGCCGTCCGCTGGACGCGCAGGTGAGCCTCGAACCGCTGGAGCCTGCTGCCGATGTCGGCGGAGAGTCGCTTGAAGCGCTGACCCAGGAAGCGATCAAGAACCGACCCGAGCTGAACAATCTGACGGCACAGACCGAGAGCCTCCGCTACGCCGCCAAGGCCATCAAGGGCGGCTTGCTGCCGCAGGTGGGTTTGCTGGGCGGGATGGTCTATCTCGATCTGGACACTCTGGATGACAACACCATCGGCTACGCGGGCGTGGGCGCGTCCTGGACCCTGTTCGACTCCGGCGTGACGCGCAAGCAGGCTGAAGCCCTGTCGAAGCGACGGATTTCCAGCGAGGAGCTGTTCTCGCAGGCGCGTGAACTGATCAGCTTGCAGGTCAGGCAGACCTGGCTCGCCCGCGAGGAAGCCCGCAATCGTCTGAATGTGGCTCAAACGGCCCTGGACAGCGCGGACGAGAATCAGCGCGTCACGCGAGATCGCTATCGCGAAGGCATGGGGACCAACACCGAGGTGCTGGAGGCGGAAACGCGCCGGAGCGCTGCCTTTACCAGCTACAACAATGCCAAGTACGATGCGGTTTACGCCGATCTGCGGCTCAAGTACGTGGTGGGCGGAATTTAGTTAGGGATACGCACTGGCGTCGCTCGCCAACCTCGCTCGGATTTCTAATCAGGGAAGATGACAATGGCCACGGATAAACGTCGACCGCTTGGATGGATGCTGGCAGGGGTGGGCATCGTTGCGCTGATTGCCTTGATGGTGATCTATCGCATGCTCAACGCGCCTCTTCCCGAGGGTCTGCTGCAGGTCAACGGGCGAATCGAAGGCGACGCGACCACGGTCGCCGCCAAGTACCCGGGCAAGGTCCGCGAGATCAAGGCCAAGGAAGGCGATGTCGTCGAGGCGGGCCAGATACTCGCGCAGATGGAAGATGACGAACTTCAGGCCCGCATCAAGCAGGCCGACGCCGGCATTGCCAGTCTGGAGGCGCGTCGCGCGGCGGCCAATGAAGGACTGGCCGTGGCCCGCAAGGAACTTCCGCTCGGCATCGAGGCGGCCAAGTCCCAGGTCACCTACATGCAGGCCACGCTGGAAAAGGCCAATGCGGCGCAGGCCCAGTTCGGACGCGATCTCGAGCGCATCAAGACGCTGGCCGAAAAAGGCACGGTCAACCAGCAGCGGGCCGAACAGGCGCAGTTGCAGTACACGGCCATCAGCAATGACGTTCGGTCGGCCCAGGCCGGTGTGGTGGGCGCGCAAAAGCAACTCGAACGCGCCTATCTCGGTAAAGACCAGATCGACGCCCGGGAAACCGAGCTCAAGGCACTGGATTCCGAACTGGACCGGGTGCGGGCGATGCGTCAGGAAGCGATGATCGCGCTCGACAACATGAGCATCAAGGCGCCGACCAAGGGGATCGTCACGGCGCGTCTGGTCGAGGCGGGCGAGGTCGGCGCGGCGGGTCGCCCGATGTATGAACTGGTCGATCCCGACCGACTCTATCTGAAGGTCTATGTGCCGGGGAACGAAATCGGCAAGGTTCGCCGCGGCCTCGAGGCGCAGGCCTACGTCGATGCCTACCCGGATCGGCCCTTCCTGGCGACGGTCGACTACATCGCATCGCGCGCCGAGTTCACGCCCAAGGAAGTCCAGACCCCCGATGAGCGTGTGAAGCAGGTCTACGCTGTGAAGCTCTACTTCAAGGAAAATCCCGATTACCTGCTGACGCCCGGCATGCCCGCCGATGCGGTGATCCGCTGGGATGAGAATGCCTCGTGGGAAAAGCCTCGCTGGTGATGGCGGACACAGTCGGTCCTTGACGAGGATGTGCAAATGGATAGTGCACCAGTCGTCCGCATCCGCGGGCTGGTCAAGAATTACAAGGACGTCCACGCAGTTCGTGGCCTCGATCTGGATGTGCCACGGGGAAGTCTCTTCGGCCTGATCGGTTCCGACGGCGCGGGCAAGAGCAGCACCATGAAGACCGTCGCGGGAGTCATGGGATACGACCACGGGACGGTCGAGGTCTTCGGGCAGGCCATCGACTCGGAAGCCGCGGCGGAGCGCATCAAGCTCCGCCTTGGCTTCATGCCGCAGGGGCTCGGTCAGAATCTCTATCCTGACCTGTCGATCGAGGAGAACATCGATTTCTTCGCCCGACTGCGCCTGGTGAAGGCCGATGATCTGGTCGAGCGCAAGGAAAAGCTGCTGCGCATGACCCGGCTGGACAAGTTCCGCGATCGTGCGATGAAGAACCTCTCCGGCGGGATGAAGCAGAAGCTTGGTTTGGTCTGCACGCTGATCCACGAGCCGGAACTCATCATTCTGGACGAGCCGACTACGGGGGTCGACCCCGTGTCGCGGCGCGACTTCTGGGCGATTCTCGCCGAACTTCTGGCGGAGAAGGGCATCTCGGCGCTGGTGTCGACGGCCTACATGGACGAGGCGTCGCGCTTCCACCACGCCGCGCTGATGCATCACGGTCGCATTCTCGCGCACGGGGAAATCGAGGAATTGATTCACCTGCAGCCGGGAACGGTCGTCTCCGTGGCCGTGCAGCCGCAACTGGAGGCGTTGAACCGGCTGCGCAGCCGGTTCGAGCAGGTGGTTGCGCTGGGTAACTTTCTGCGCGTGTTCGTCCCGGCCCAGGACGCCTCAGCCGATGAGGTGGTCAAGGACGTGCTGTCGGGACTCGAGGTGAGCGAGGTTCAGACCGACACCCCCGAACTCGAAGACATCTATGTCGGCCTGCTGGAATCGAGCGGCGATGGCCAGGCCGTTCGGGACCTTCCTTCCCCACCCGAGGGCACGGTGATCCATCTCGATCCGGATCGGCCGGTGATCGAGGCGAAGAATCTCGTGCGGGATTTCGGAGCGTTCAGGGCGGTCGACCATGTCAGCTTCGACGTGCGGCCCGGCGAGATCTTCGGCCTGCTGGGGGCGAACGGGGCCGGCAAGACCACGGTGATCAAGATGCTGACCGGCATTCTGCGTCCCTCGGACGGTGCCGGTTCGGTCGCCGGCGCCGACATGCGCCATTCCGGCTCGACCATCAAGAAGCGCATCGGCTACATGTCGCAGGCGTTCTCGCTCTATCAGGACCTCACGGTCGTCGAAAACATTCGCCTCTACGCCGGGATCTACGCGGTCCCGCCCAAGGAAGTCGAGCCTCGGTTGCGCTGGATCGTGGATCTCGCGGGACTAGAGGGCATGGAGGGCGCGCTGACCGGGTCACTCCCCATGGGACTTCGGCAGCGTCTCGCGCTGGGCTGCGCGCTGGTGCATCGCCCGCCCATCCTGTTTCTGGACGAACCCACCTCCGGCGTCGATCCCATGGGTCGCCGGGAGTTCTGGGACGTCCTGTTCCGCCTGTCGCGGCAGGAAGAGGTGGGGCTGCTGGTGACCACGCACTATATGGTCGAGGCCGAGTACTGCGACCGAATCGCACTGATGCACGCCGGCAAGGTGGTTGCGTATGACTCGCCGGCAGGCCTGAAGTCCGATGTGGAAGGGCGGTTCGGTCAACTGCTGGAGGTGCGCTGCGAGACCCCCTACAAGGCGCAGAATGTGTTGCGCAGCGGCGGTTTCGACGACGCCACGCTGCATGGCCGCCGGGTACAGGTCCTGGCGCCCGATGCCGAGAAGGTCAAGACGCAAGTCAAGAGTCTGCTCGAGCGCGCGGGCATTCCGGTGCACGACATTCGTCGGCTGCCGTTGACGATGGAAAACGTGTTTGTGCAGAACGTGCTCGACCTCGAGCACAAGGCAGGGATGGCAGCATGAACTGGGCTCGGTTTACCGCCGTGATCGCCAAGGAATGGGCAGAGATCACGCGCGATCGTCTGTTTCTGGGGCTGGCCTTCATTGTCCCCCCCATCCTGATGGTGGTGTTCGGCCTCGGCATGAACCTGGATGTGGAGGACATCCCGCTCGCCATCATCGACTACGACCACAGTCCGCAAAGTCGCGACTATGCCTACCGGATGATCGACTCGCGCTACTTCGACTTCAAGGGCTATCTGCACGACGAGCGCCAGATCGCGAAACTCATCAGCCGGGGGGACGTGCGCGCAGTCGTCGTCATCCCGCCAAAGTTTGGAGAAGATCTGGTCGCCGGTCGCGCGGTCGCCGTGCAGACCTTGCTCGATGGACAGTTTCCGCTGCGTGCCAACATTGCTCGCGGATACATCGGCGCCATCAACGCCAACTATTCACAGGAGCTGATTGCCAATTTCCTGAGCCGTGCCGCCGGTTTTTCCCCCGACCAGGCGCGGCAGCAGATGGGCAATCTGCGCATCGAGATGCGCATGCTCTATAACCAGAGCGGAAAGAGCATCTGGTCGATGGCGCCCAAGCTCATCATGATGGTGCTGATGATGACCCCGCCACTGCTGACCGCCGTCAGCGTGGTCCGCGAGAAGGAGCGGGGCTCCATCCTCAACATCTATGCATCCACGGTCTCCAGAGCCGAATTTCTGCTTGGCAAATTGGTGCCCTACGCCGGCATCTCCATGGTCAACGGCGTGTTCCTGTGGGCGCTCGCGGTGTTCTATTTCCAGGCGCCGTTCAAGGGCTCGTTCGGCTTTTTCCTGTTGGCGACCGCGATTTATTCCTTCACGACGACAGGCATCGGGCTGCTGGTTTCGAGCTTCGTGAAGACCCAGATCGCCGCAGTGGTGATGACCATGGTGGTCACGCTGGTTCCCGCGATCCTGTTTTCGGGCATGTTGTTCCCGCTGAGTTCCATGGGTCCGGAGGCGCAGGCGATCGCTCATCTCGCCCCGGCGATGCATTACGGACAAGTCATCGACGGTGCTTTCATGAAAGGCATCGGTCTTGAAAAGCTTTGGTCATCGGTGGTCTCGCTGCTGGTTTACGCACTGGTGCTTTTCGTTCTGGCCCATCGCTTTTTCACCAAGCGTCCCCAGGAGTGATGCGCCATGAACTTCCGAGAAGTGTTTCAGCACATGCGCGTGATGACCTTCAAGGAGCTGATCCAGTTCCGGCGGGACATCTTCCTGCTGATCGTCGTCGTTTACGCTTTTTCAGCCGACATCTACGTCGCGGGCTCCGGCATCGAAATGGAGCTCAAGCAGGCCGCGTTGACGGTGGCGGATTACGACCAGTCGCCGGCGTCGCGGGATCTCATCTACAGCTTTCGTCAGCCCCAGTTCAAGTATCAGGGCATGGAGATGAACGCCGACCACGCCATGGATCTGCTCGATGCGGGCAAGACGATGCTCTATCTCGAAATTCCGGCGGATTTCAACGAGGCGCTGCTGAGCGGCAAGCCGACCCAGGTCCAGTTGTTCGTGGACACGAGCAACTCCGTCCTCGGCTCTCTGGCAACGAGCTATGCGGCGCAGATCGTTGCCGGATTCGGGATCCAGAAGGCGATGGAGCGGCTCTCCGTCGGTGGCGCGATGGGCGGGGGTCTGCCGATGGTCAACAGCGCCCATCGGGTGTGGTTCAATCCCAACGGCAGCGACCGCTGGTTCGTGCCCATCAATGAAATGATCACCATGATCACGATGCTGTCCATCATGCTTCCGGCGGCGGCCATGGTGCGCGAAAAGGAGCGTGGGACGGTCGAGCAGCTTCTGGTGTCCCCGCTGACGCCGCTGGAGATCATGCTGCCCAAGGTCTTGGCCATGACCTTCGTGATTCTGATCGGTGTCACGCTGGCGGTGTTCGGCGTGCTGGGACCGGTGTTCGAAATCCCCTTCCGTGGCAACATGCTGCTTTTCTACGTGTTGACCGCAATTTATGTGTTCAGCACCGCAGGCTTCGGTCTTGCCATCTCCACCGTCGTGAACAATCTGGCGCAAGTCGGCCTCATGGTCATCATGCTGTTGTCGCCCATGCTGCTGCTGTCAGGCGCCTTCGTTCCCCCGGAAGCCATGCCCACCGCACTGGGTTACCTCATCCTGCTGTCGCCGATGCATCACTACATCGAGATCGTGATGGGCATCTTCCTCAAGGGCATCGGGCTGGACGTGTTGTGGCCGTCTGTCATGGGCTTGCTGCTGGTCGGGACGGGCGTATTTGCCTTCGGAACCTGGCGGTTCCGGCGTCAGTTCGGCTGAGCCCGCTTGGAGACGGCCCGATCCGGCAGTGACCGCCCCACCGAGGTTGGGTCCGGTCTTGAAAAAATGAGGGTGTGACCGCCCCATGGTGCGCACCCTCATCGCGATCAATCTGATCGTTTACGTTCTGCAGGGAATGGCCCCTGCATACTGGGTCACACACTTCGCGCTTTGGCCGCTCGGGAGCGGCCCGATCGAAACCGGCGCCGGGTGGGTCCTGGCGCCTGCTTTTCGACCCTGGCAACTGGTCAGCTATGGGTTCCTGCACGGCAATCTGTCGCACCTGGCCCTGAACCTGTTTGCGCTGTGGATGTTCGGATCGACGGTGGAGCGATTCTGGGGCACGGCAAGGTTCACCGTGTACTACCTCGTGTGCCTCGTCGGCGCGGCCCTCATCCAGATGATCGCCATGGCCTTTCATCTGCAAGGCGGAGGACAGCCGTTTCCGACGCTCGGGGCTTCGGGCGCGGTGTTCGGGCTCCTGCTCGCCTTCGGCATGATGTTTCCGAATCAAAGAATCCTGCTTTTGATTCCACCGATCCCCATCAAGGCAAAATGGCTGGTGATCGGCTACGGGGGTCTCGAGTTGTTCTTCGGGCTGGCGGGGATCGCGACCAACATTGCCCATTTCGCCCACCTTGGCGGCATGCTGTTCGGCTATCTGTTGATCCAGTTCTGGCGGCGCAGTTCCGCCTGGCGCGCATGAGCCGGATGCGCCGATACGGTGCGGCGTTTTTGCGGCGGGCGGATTCAGGCTGCCGCAGACGCACCTGAAATGGCCGTCGCGCACCTGATACGTGCGCCATCGTCGGTGGCGAAGGGATGGGATAAACGCCACATCAGGCGGCTCATCATTGATAAGTAATCTGTTTTTGTCGGTCGCAAACGGATAAAGATGCATTTTGGGGCGGCTCTGTTACCTGAATGCACTGAACTGGATCGATATCCGGCCGTTTGGCCGCCGGGCTGCGCCAGCTCTCTGAAATTCCACCCCCATGCCTATTGGCATATCTATTGCTCACGCGGAAGGCAGTCTTGGGAGGCCTGACTGATGAGCAAACGCAAACTGGTGGTGATCGGCAACGGCATGGCGGGCGTCCGGGCCGTCGAGGAGCTGCTCAATCTGGCGCCGGATCTGTACGAGATCACCATCTTCGGCGCCGAGCCACACGTCAACTACAACCGCATCCTGCTCTCGCCGGTACTTTGCGGTGAGAAATCCCCCGCGGATATCATCCTCAATGACGCGGACTGGTACGCCGGGCACGGCATCACGCTGCATACCGGCAAGCGGGTGACCGAAGTCGACCGGCACCAGCGCATCGTCCGCGCCGACGACGGCACCGAAGCGCCCTACGACCGGCTGCTGCTGGCGACCGGCTCCGATCCCTTCATCATTCCCGTGCCGGGCAGGGATCTGCCGGGTGTGGCGACCTTCCGCGATTTCAAGGATGTCGACACCATGCTGGCGGCGGCGAAATCCGGCAAGCGCCACGCCGTGGTGATCGGCGGCGGCCTCTTGGGGCTGGAGGCCGCCAACGGGCTGCTCAAGCAAGGCATGGACGTAACGGTGGTCCACTTGGTTCAGGCGCTGATGGAGCGGCAGCTCGACGCGCCGGCGAGCCTGCTGCTGCAGCGTTCGCTGGAGCAACGCGGCCTGCACTTCCGCATGGGCGCCCAGACCGAGGCCATCCTCGGCGAGACGCACGTGACGGGAGTGCGCTTCAAGGATGGGACGGAAGTCCCGGCGGATCTCGTGGTCATGGCGGTGGGCATTCGTCCCAACGTCAGCCTGGCCAAACAGATGGGCCTGCACTGCGAACGCGGTGTGGTGGTGAGCGACACCATGCAGACCTACGATCCGGCGATCTACGCCGTGGGCGAGTGCGCCCAGCATCGCGGCATCGCCTACGGGCTGGTGGCGCCGCTCTACGAGCAGGCCAAGGTGTGCGCCAATCATCTGGCTGGACTCGGTTATGCGCGCTATACCGGCTCGGTGACCGCGACCAAACTCAAGGTGACGGGCATCGACCTGTTCTCGGCCGGGGATTTTTCCGGCGGCGAGGGCACGCACGACATCGTCTTCCAGGATCCGGGCCGGGGCGTCTACAAGCGACTGGTGCTCGATGAACACAACTGCATCAAGGGCAGCGTGCTTTACGGCGACACCGGCGACGGCGCCTGGTACTTCCAGTTGCTGCGCGAGCGCACCGACGTCTCGGAAATGCGCGACATGCTGCTGTTCGGCCAGGCGCATCTGGGCGATTCCGGCCGCGGTGGCGGCTCCAATGCCGCCAGTCTCCCGGACACCGCCGAGATCTGCGGCTGCAACGGCGTCTGCAAGGGCACCATCGTCAACGCCATCGTCGACAAGAAACTCTTTACGCTCGAGGAGGTGCGCGCCCACACCAAGGCGTCATCCTCCTGCGGTTCGTGCACCGGGCTCGTGGAGCAGATCCTGGCCTCCACGCTGGGCGGCGACTACAGCGCCGTACCCAGCAAGAAGGCCCTGTGCCGCTGCACGGACCACAGCCATGACGAGGTCCGCAACGCGATCCGCGAGCATCACCTGACCACGGCCGAGCAGGTGCGCGCGTTCATGAACTGGCGCAACGCCGACGGCTGCTCCAGTTGCCGTCCGGCGATCAACTACTACCTCATCGCCACCTGGCCGGCCGAGGTCAGCGACGATCCGCAATCGCGTTTCATCAACGAACGGGCGCATGCCAACATCCAGAAAGACGGCACGTATTCCGTGATTCCGCGCATCTGGGGCGGGGTGACGACCGCGGGTGAACTGCGCGCGATTGCCGAGGTGGCGGAGAAGTATGCCGTGCCCACGGTCAAGATCACCGGCGGCCAGCGCATCGATCTGCTCGGGGTCAAGAAAGAAGATCTGCCGGGCATGTGGGCCGATCTCAATCAGGCCGGGTTCGTTTCCGGTCATGCCTACGGCAAGGCGCTGCGCACGGTCAAGACCTGCGTCGGCAAGGAATGGTGCCGGTTCGGGACGCAGGACTCGACGGGGCTGGGCATCGATCTGGAAAAGATGACCTGGGGCACCTGGACGCCGCACAAGGTCAAGCTTGCCGTGTCGGGCTGTCCGCGCAACTGTGCCGAGGCCACCATCAAGGATTTCGGCGTGGTCTGCGTCGATTCGGGCTATGAGCTGCACGTGGGCGGCAACGGCGGTGTCAAGGTGCGCGCGACCGATCTGCTCTGCAACGTCAAGACGGAGGCGGAAGTGGCCGAATATTGCGCCGCCTTCCTGCAGCTCTACCGCGAGGAGGCGCATTATCTGGAACGCACCGCGCCGTGGATCGAACGGGTCGGACTGGCGCACGTCAAGCAGCACGTCGTCGAAGATGCCGAGGGACGCCGGAAACTGGCCGAGCGGTTTTATGAATCCCAGCGTTACGCCCAGATCGATCCCTGGGCGCAGCTGGTGGAACAGGAGCGCGACAGCCATCAGTTCGCGCCGCTGCAACGACTGGCCTGATCCGCAGCGCAACCGGGAGCAATTTCGATGAGTACGACACAAAACCCCGCTGCAGACGCGCTTCAGTGGATCGAGGTCGGGGCACTGGAGGCCATCCCCCCGCTGGGCGCGCGCATCGTTCAGCACCCGCAAGGCGACATCGCCGTCTTCCGCAATCGCGCCGACGAGGTCTTTGCGCTGCGCGACCGCTGCCCCCATCGCGGCGGGCCGCTCTCCCAGGGCATCGTCTGCGAGCGCAAGGTCTACTGTCCCTTGCACAACATGGGCATCGCGCTGGACACCGGGCAGGCGATCGCGCCCGACGAGGGTGAGACCACATGTTTCCCGACCCGCGTCGAAAACGGCAGGGTGTACATCGCACTGCACGAGGCGACCGCTTGAATGCGCTCACCGCGGTATCGGAGCCCGTGCGGACGACCTGTCCTTACTGTGGCGTCGGCTGCGGCGTGTTGGCCAAGCCCCGGCAGGACGGTACGGTCGAGGTTGCCGGCGACCCCCTCCATCCCGCCAACCGCGGCCGACTCTGCTCGAAAGGTATGGCGCTCGGCGAAACCGTCGGCCACGAGGCCCGGCTGACCCGACCCAGCATCGCCGGCCAGCCGGTGGACTGGGACACCGCGCTGGACCACATCGCAAACGGGCTGCGTGACACCCTGGCCGCGCACGGCCCTGACTCGGTGGCCTTGTATGTCTCCGGCCAGCTGCTGACCGAGGACTACTACGTCGCCAACAAGCTGATGAAGGGCTACATCGGCACGGCCAACATCGATACCAACTCGCGCCTGTGCATGTCCTCGGCCGTGGCCGGCCACAAGCGCGCCTTCGGCAGCGACACCGTGCCGACCTGCTACGAGGATCTGGAGCAGGCCGACCTGCTGGTGCTGGTGGGATCCAACCTCGCCTGGTGTCACCCGGTGCTGTATCGGCGCATCGAGGCGGCGAAAGCGGAGCGGCCGGAGCTCACCATCGTCGTCATCGACCCGCGCCGCACCCCGAGCTGCGATCTCGCAGCCTTGCACCTGCCCCTCCGTCCCGGCAGCGACGTGCGTCTGTTCAATGGCTTGCTGGCCCATCTCGCGCGCGAGGGCCGCGCGGACTTCGGCTTTCTGGAACGGCATGCCAGCGGTTATGCCGCCGCGCTGGAGGCCGCCCGCGCCGACGCGCCCTCGATCCCGGCGGTCGCGGCGGCGTGTGGGGTCGCGGAGGAGGACCTTGCCCAGTTCTATCACCTGTTCGCGCGCACCGAACGCGTCGTGACCCTCTTTTCCCAAGGCGTCAACCAGTCCTCTGCCGGCACCGACAAGGTCAACGCCATCATCAACTGCCATCTGTTCACCGGTCGCATCGGACAGGCCGGTAGGGGTCCGTTCTCGATCACCGGCCAGCCCAATGCCATGGGCGGTCGCGAAGTGGGCGGGCTGGCAAACCAGCTCGCGGCGCATCTGGATCTCGAATCCGCCGAGCACCGCGATCTCGTGCAGCGCTTCTGGGGCAGCCCGGTGGTCGCCGAGCGGGCGGGCCTGAAGGCGGTCGATCTGTTCGAGGCGGTCGGTGACGGTCGTGTCAAGGCCATCTGGATCATGGCGACCAACCCGGCCGTCAGTCTCCCGGATGGCGATCGGGTGCGCGCGGCGCTGCGCAATTGCCCGCTGGTGATCGTGTCCGACATGTGTCCGACCGATACCACGGCCTTGGCCGATGTGGTCCTGCCCGCGGCCAGCTGGGGCGAACGCGACGGCACGGTCACCAACTCCGAGCGCTGCATCTCGCGTCAGCGCGCCTTCCTGTCGCCGCCCGGCGAGGCCAAACCGGACTGGTGGGCCATGTGCGAAGTCGCGCGCCGCATGGGCTACGGGCAGGGCTTCGGGTTCGCCAGCGCAGCGGAAGTGTTTCAGGAACATGCGCGACTGTCGGCCTTCGAGAACGCGGGCCGGCGGGATTTCGATCTCGCCGGTCTCGCCGACCTCAAGCCCGAGGCCTACGCGCAGCTCGCGCCGGTCTGCTGGCCGGTGCCGGCGGCGGGCGCGGGAACGCAGCGGATGTTCGCCGATGGTCGCTTTTACACGCCGGACGGCCGCGCGCGCCTGGTCCCCGTTCGCCATCGGCCACCGGTGCACAGCCCGGACGGGGACTATCCGCTGATTCTCAACACCGGCCGGATCCGCGATCAGTGGCATACCATGACCCGCACCGGCCGCTCGCCGCGACTGTCGACCCACATCACCGAGCCCTTCGCCGAGTTGCATCCCTTCGATGCCGCCCAGATCGGCCTGCGGGACAACGATCTGGTACGGCTGGAAACGGCCTGGGGCGCGATGCTGGCGCGCGCGCGCATCTCGCGGGATCAACGCCAGGGCAGCGTTTTCGTCCCCATGCACTGGAACGACCGTTTCGCGGCCAGCGGCCGTGTCGATGCCCTGGTCAATCCGGTGGTCGATCCGGTGTCCGGCGAGCCCGAGTTCAAGCACACGCCGCTCAGGGTCCAGCCGCAGCGCTGCGCCTGGGAAGGATTCGCGCTGGTGCGCGAGGACCTCGACACGCAGGATGTGGACTACTGGGTGCGCTCCCTGGGCCAGCATGGCTGCTGGCGCTACCGCCTGGCCGGGACGCAGGCACCGGCCACCGCATGGTCAGCCTGGGCCCGCCTCCGGCTGGGCGCCCGGGACGGCGATGAGTGGCTCGAATATGTCGATCGGGGCGCGGGACGCTACCGCGCGGCCGTGATCCGGCAGGGGCGCCTCGCGTCCTGTCTGTTCGTCGACCCGTCGGGAAACCTGCCGCCCTGGGCGTGGCTGGAAGGACTGTTCGAGGCCAGCGTCCTCGACGGCCCGTCCCGCATGAGCCTGTTGGCGGGGCGGGCACCGGGAATCGTCGAAGATCAGGGCGAGATTGTCTGTTCCTGTTTCCAGGTCGGCCGCAACCGCCTGCTGCGCGCCATGCGCGAGGGCGAAGCCGTGACCGTCGAGGCCATCGGTGACAAGCTGAAAGCGGGGACCGGCTGCGGCTCCTGCGTGCCGGAACTCAAGCGGCTGTTGGCGTCGATCTGATCCGTCGGCGCGTTGTCGCGCCTGAACGGACCGGTCGTTCAGCCGGCCTCGACCGGGATCTTGCCGATTCTTGCCTGCCAGATCTTCGGCCCGAGCGCGTGCACGGACTGGCCGTGGGTATCCACCGCCACGGTCACCGGCATGTCCACCACGTCGAACTCATAGACCGCCTCCATGCCCAGCTCCGGGAAAGCCTTGACCTCGGCATGCCGGATCGCCTTGGAGACGAGGTAGGCCGCGCCGCCCACGGCCATCAGATAGACCGAGCGGTTGTCCCGGATGGCCTCGATGGCGGCCGGGCCGCGCTCGGATTTGCCGATCATGCCGAGCAGGCCGGTGGCCTCCAGCAGGGTGCGGGTGAACTTGTCCATGCGCGTGGCGGTGGTGGGGCCGGCCGGTCCCACCACCTCGTCGCGCACCGGATCGACCGGGCCGACGTAATAGATGAAGCGGTTGCGGAAGTCGATCGGCAGGGATTCGCCGCGCGCCAGCATGTCGACCATCTTCTTGTGCGCCGCGTCCCGCCCGGTCAGCATGCGCCCGGACAACAGCAAGGTCTCCCCGCACTGCCAGCTCGCCACCTCTTCGCGCGTGACGGTGTCGAGATCGACCCGGCGCGCGCTGCCGACGTTCCAGGTGACCTGCGGCCAATCCTCCACGCGCGGCGGGGTGAGTTCGGCAGGGCCTGCGCCGTCGAGCACGAAGTGCGCATGACGGGTGGCGGCGCAGTTGGGGATCATCGCCACCGGCAGATTGGCGGCGTGGGTGGGATAGTCCCGGACCTTCACGTCCACTACGGTGGTGAGGCCGCCCAGACCCTGCGCGCCGATGCCCAGCGCGTTGACCTTGTCATAGATCTCCAGCCGCAATTCCTCGGCGCGGTTCGCAGGCCCGCGCGCGATCAGCGCCTGGATGTCGACCGGCTCCATCAGGGATTCCTTGGCCAGCAGCATGGCTTTTTCCGCCGTGCCGCCGATGCCGATGCCCAGCATCCCCGGCGGACACCAGCCGGCGCCCATGGTCGGCACGGTCTTGAGCACCCAGTCGACGATGGAATCCGAGGGATTGAGCATGACGAACTTGCTCTTGGCCTCCGATCCGCCGCCCTTGGCCGCGACCTGCACATCCACCGTGTTGCCCGGAACCAGCTCCATGTGGATCACCGCCGGGGTGTTGTCGCGGGTGTTCTGGCGCCGGCCGGCCGGATCGGCGAGCACCGAGGCGCGCAGCACGTTGTCCGGATCGAGATAGGCGCGGCGCACGCCCTCGTTGACCATGTCCGTCACGCTCATCGTCGCGTCCGCCCAGCGCACGTCCATGCCGACCTTCAGGAACACGGTGACGATGCCGGTGTCCTGGCAGATCGGCCGGTGGCCTTCGGCGCACATGCGCGAGTTGATCAGGATCTGCGCCATGGCGTCCTTGGCGGCCGGATTCTCCTCGCGCTCGTAGGCTGCATGAACCGCCCGGATGAAGTCGAGC
>PKCW01000297.1 GCA_002862965.1 Pseudomonadota bacterium | reverse complement strand
ATCCGCACCTCCTTGAATTGCCGGCTGATCCAGTCGGCGAACTCCGCATCGACCGTGTAGCCCGGAATGATCAGCACCAGAACCCCGCCGGGCGCCAGGGCGCCGACGAAGCGCTGGAAAAAGATCTTCTCCAGCCGCCTGGGGCCGCGATCGGCCTTGCTCATGGTCTTGTCCGACACCACGTCGCCGTAGGGCGGATTCAACCAGAGCAGCCCGAATCCCCCCTTGCCGACCATGCAGTCCTGCGCATCGGCATGCAGGGCCTTGGTGAGGATCTCCTTGGCGTGCCAGGCACGCTCCTTGTCATATTCGATCCCGTAGGACTCGACCGGATCGGATCGATCTCCGCCCTGGCTGAGGTGATGATGCACCTCGGCCAGGGCGACGCCTTCCCCGCAGCACGGATCGAGGAGTCTGAGCCGCCCCCGTTCCGGTCCTTCCAATGCACCCAGGACCCTTGCAATGGTCTCGGCGTCGGTCGGGAAATAGCCTTGCTTTATGAAATTGCGCGCCAGGCGCTGGAACATGAGGGCCATGACTTTCTCCTTGCCATAAAGAAGCCAGGGAGAAGCCACGGCGGCGCCGGGGGATTCTCCCCGGCGGGGTTGATGAAACGGATCCCAGCCTTGCGGCTGCGCCCCTCTTCCGGATCCGAAGGGGCTAGGGGGCGCGGTGATTGACCCTCACCGCGGGGGTTTGGACACCTGTCGGCCCATCGGCCTTTCCGCAGGACCCCAAGGATCCTGGGGAAAGGCCCCCGCGAGCGCGGGGGCGGGATTCACGCAACCAACCGTTTCCATTCAAGCATGGAGCGGACCAGATCGGCAATTTTGTCTTCATCGGGGAGGCTCACCTTGAGCCCCTCCAATCTGATGCCCTTGATCGATCTGAGCCAGCCCAGACTGGCCATCTCGTCCAGCACTTGGTCCCGCCACTGCGGAAGGAGAGGGATGGGGCAGATGGTCTGCACCAGCGCCCAAAGGCGCTCCCGGTTCTGGGAAGCGCGCTCATGCCCGGCGCGATAGGGCAGATAGCCCAAGCGACTGGCCCGATCCGGCATTGCCAGAATCGGATCGTACAGCCACAACTGGGCGATGTTGCCGAACAGTCCGCCTTTGGGCATGCGGGCGGTTTGTTTTTCCATCCGCTGGGTGTTGACCCAGACCTGGAAGGTCGATTGGCCCTGGATCCAGAACCTGTCGGCACCGCCTTCGGATTCACCGAGCGAGAGCGTTGCCAGGAAAGACTGGATCGCCGTGTCCCGGCCCCAGGCCGAGAGAAACAACAGGTTGCCCTCGTCCATCAACAGGGCGTCCCCAAAGAGCCCGTATTCCGGCATCTCGAACATTGCAAGCCTCCAAATAGGCCGGAGGCGCCCCCTGCCGGGTGCGTCCCCGGCAGGGTGGGTGATAACATGGCTCCATGAACGAACTGACTTCGATCAACGGAAACCGGCGTGAACTGGAACAGGCCTTTCTGGAAGGGCTGTTCCGGGGTGAACGTGATGCCGCCTTGGCGGCCCGCCTGAAGCGGGGTCTTTCACGCTCATCCCTGTCTGTCATTTCAGGTTCTGGACTGCCCCCGGATATATCCGGGCCAGTAATTCCTCATCGATCAGGCGAAGCGCCAGCCTAGCATCGGCCTTTCCCTCTGCCGTCCGTATGTCTTCCAGACTGGCCAGGATGAATGCCTGGTGAGCGCGGATCTCGTCCGCTTGCGCACCTTCAAGCCAGGCGATGAACCCTTTGATCGCCTCCTTGTTCATTGACTCTGCTCCTCATGAGATGGGAGGAGGCAGTTTCCCCTTGGGGGAGCTGCCTCCCCTTGGGGTTGATGGGTATCAGATCAAGCCTCTTTCTGCGAAAGAGACAGACTTGTTTCCCCCGATCACGATGTGATCGAGGACCCTGATGTCGACGGTGGCCAGGGCGGTTTTCAGCCGTTCAGTGAGGGCTCTGTCCGCGCTGCTGGGTTCGGGATCCCCGGAGGGATGGTTGTGATAGAAGATCACGCCGGCGGCATTGACCTGGAGCGCCTCCTTGACCACCTCCCGCGGATAGACGGCTGCGGCATCGATCGTCCCTCTGAACAGAGGGTTGAGCCGAATAACGCCGTGGCGGTTATTCAGCCACAAGCAGCCAAACACTTCGTGTTCGAGGCCCATGACTTCGAGTTTTAGATAGGTTCGGACGGTCTCGGGGTTGCCCATGATGGGCCCGTATTCAAGCCGCTGCTCCAGGATGTTGAGGGCGGCCCGAACCACGTCGTCTTCGGTTTTGAGCTGATACATTGCGATTCTCCTCGACAAGCAAAAGCCCAGGAGAAGCCACGGCGGCGCCGGGGGATTCTCCCCGGCGGGGTTGATGAAACGGATCCCAGCCTTGCGGCTGCGCCCCTCTTCCGGATCCGAAGGGGCTTTGGGGGCGCGGTGATTGACCCTCACCGCGGGGGTTTGGACACCTGTCGACCCATCGGCCTTTCCGCAAACTCAAGAGCATGAGCCTGGGGCGCGATCCGTTCCGGATCGGCACCGTCCCGAAGCAGGTCGATCACCTCTTCCAGATTGGCGCGCAACTCCGCCCAGTTTATACCTTGCGAATGAGCGCCGGGGAGACCCGGCACATGGCCCACAAGGAGCCCTGGGTGCAAACCGAGGTTTGCATGGTTTGCGGTTTGCAGTGACAGTCCCCGGGGCCTGCCGCTTCGCGGCCAGCCTTCGGCTGTCCAAATGCGCTCCCGGCGGATTTGTGCACCCCACCAGAAACTTAAAGCTGCACCGGTCCAATACGATGCTCACGTGATAGCATCACCGACCCACATTGGGAGAGCATCCATGCGTACGGTCGTCGGCATTCGCCCAGTTAAGCGGGCACGCCAGGCTTCCAGCAACACCGAAGAGCCCAAGCCCACCGTCTGGTTCGATTCGTGGCGGCAGTTGGCCAGCTTGCTGTCGGACGAAAACCGCGCGCTGCTACGCCTGATGCAGGAGCGGCAACCGCGCACTGTGCTGGAGCTGGCCGAGTGGTCTGGTCGTGCGGCCAGCAACCTGTCGCGCACCCTGCGACACTTAGAGCGCCACGGCCTGGTCAAGATGCACCGCAGCCCGGACACCCGTGCTGTGCGCCCGGAGGCGCTGGCCACCGAGTTTCTGATCGTGCTGGATTGATCTGAGAGGATTGGAAATGAAGTTCGAGGTGTATTGCGACGAAGCCAATCCGGATGTACTGACATCCGCGAATCCGCGTGCGCGACACCTCATGATCGGCAGCCTCTGGCTACCCGAGGAATTGCGTAACGAAATCAAAGCACGTGTCGGCGCGCTGCGGGAACGACACGCGGCGTGGGGCGAAATCAAGTGGAGCAAGGTGTCACCCAACCGCCGCGATTTTTACGTCGAACTGATCGATCTGTTCTTCGCCTATGGCGACAATCTGCGTTTCCGGTGTATTGCCGTTGATCGAACCCAGCTCAATCTTGCTCTGCACGACAACGACGGCGAGCTGGGCTTCTACAAGTTCTATTACCAGCTGCTGCATCACTGGATTCTAGACTTCAACGCCTACCGGATCTTCTGCGACGTCAAGAGCAACCGCGATCCGAGGCGTCTGCCTGTGCTAGCCAGGTGTCTTGCACGCGCGAACCTCACATCGAGTATCGACGGCATCCAGTCGCTCCCCTCTCATGAAGTGGTATTGATCCAGTTGTGCGATTTGTTGCTGGGCGCGGCCAGCAGCCGCATCAACGACACCCTGCGGGATGGCACGGCCAAGGCCGCCGTGGTCCAACGTCTCGAAGCAGCGCTGGGCCGACCGCTCGCCCCGACCCACAAGGGCGAAGAGAAATTCAATATCTTCAAGATTCGCCTGCAGGGAGGCTGGTAATGGCGTTACCGCCTCTCGTTCATTACGCCACGGTCGCTGAATACCGTTCGCATTACGAGCGGGTCTACTGCCGGGGCAACATCCAGACCTTTTACGGTATCCGGGTGTACTTCGGTGTCGGCAAGTTCGGCCACATGTTCTACGAGAGCACGGCGCGGGATGGCCGCAAGGATGTCTTCTCGCCAGTTCGTGCGCAGCGCATCGATTGGATCAAAGCGACGCTGGAGCACCCCACGGCCGCGCTGTTCGAAGGCTGGGACAAGGCGTCACGCCAGTACGATGCAACGCGCCGCGTGGCGGTTGTCTACGAGGATTTCGTCGTCGTGGTCGCGATGGGGCTGAAGCAGGATGGTTCGCTGAAAGCCAACTTCGTGACCAGTTACCAGGCCGACAACAGCATCGCCAAGATCAGAAGCTCGCCGGCATGGTCCCGAGCGGTGTGCCTCCGATTACTGGGAGGTGGCCCGTGATGGCAGCCCAGAAAAAACAAAGGCCGCTGATTCGCCACGCGGGTTCAGCGGCCGAGACCTCGATAGGTTCAAAGCCGATAGGCAGTGAACTCGACGCGAGAGTGTATCCCGAATGGCCTGTTTGTCAAGCTGGGATGGCTTTGGCTCAAGCCCGGGCCTATCTGCCCGCCTTGTGCCAAACTGCCGAGCCGAAAGCCAGAAAATTCACCGTAATTCTTTGTTATAGCGGGCTTTTCGGTTTGGCCCATACTGGATATCCGAGCCAAAGCAATGCGCCAAACGTCCCTCTCCACGATGCCGCAGAGGGGATGACCAACGAGCAGAACAGGTGGCCTCGATGACGGCAACGACCCAGATCATGACCGAGGCCGACACCTGCCGGGAGCTGGTAACGCCCAAGCTGGTGGAGGCCGGATGGGGCAATGCGCCGCACGTGATCGGCGAGCAGCGCACCTTCACCAATGGCCGCATCATCGTCACCGGCGGCCGTGTTCGCCGTGGCAAGCAGAAACGTGCTGACTACCTGCTGTACTACCGGCGCGACTATCCGTTGGCCGTCGTGGAAGCGAAAGAACTGGGGCTGCCGGCAGAAACGGGGGTGCAACAGGCCAGGGAGTACGCCGAGATACTCGGCCTGAAATTCGCCTATGCCACCAACGGCCACCGCATCATCGAGATCGACTACACCACCGGCAGCGAGCGCAAGGTGGAGCGCTTCGCCACGCCCGCCGAACTCTGGCAGCGCCTGACGGCCGCCACCGCGCTACCCGATCCGGCCACGCCGCACCTGCTCGAACCCTTTAACCTGGTCTCGGGCAAAGTGCCGCGCTACTACCAACAGATCGCGATCAACCGCGTGATCGAGGCCATCCTGCTCGGCCAGAAGCGCGTGCTTGCCACACTCGCCACCGGCACCGGCAAGACCTGCGTGGCGTTTCAGCTGTGCTGGAAACTGTGGAACAGCCGCTGGAACCGAACCGGAGAGTACCGGCGGCCGAAGATCCTGTTCCTGGCTGACCGCAACATCCTGGTCGATGACCCGATGGCCAAGATGTTCGCGCCGTTTGGCGACGCCCGCCACAAGATCGCCGGTGGCGACGTGAGCCAGAGCCGGGACATGTACTTCGGCATCTATCAGGCGCTGTCCACCGCCAACGAAGACGTGTTCCGTCAATACAGGCCCGACTTTTTCGATCTGATCATCATCGACGAATGCCATCGCGGCTCCAGCCGCAACGACAGCAATTGGCGCGCGGTGCTCGACTACTTCGCGCCCGCCGTGCAGTTCGGCATGACGGCCACGCCGCTGCGCGAGGAATCGCGCGACAGCTACGAATACTTCGGCAACCCGGTCTACACCTATAGCCTGCGCCAAGGCATCGAAGATGGTTTTCTCGCGCCCTATCGGGTTCATCGCGTCATTACCACCGTGGATGCCGCCGGCTGGCGCCCCTCCAAGGACGAGCTCGACCGCTTCGGCCGCCCAGTGCCGGACGACGAGTATCAGACCAAGGACTTCGAGCGCGTCATCGCCCTGCGTGCGCGCACCAAGGCGATTGCGAGGCACCTTGCCGACCTCCTCAAGGGCACCGACCGCTTCGCCAAGACCATCGTGTTCTGCGTCGACCAGGAGCACGCAGCTGAAATGCGTCAGGAGCTGGTCAACCTCAACAGCGACCTGGTCAAGCAATACCCGGACTACGTCTGCCGCGTCACTGCCGACGAAGGCGCCATCGGTCTCACTCACCTCGCGCATTTCCAGGACGTGGACAAACCCACGCCGGTGATCCTGACCACCTCGCAGCTGCTGACCACCGGCGTCGATGTCGAGATGGTCAAGAACGTGGTGCTGGCGCGGGTGGTCGGCTCCCGTTCCGAGTTCAAGCAAATCATCGGGCGTGGCACGCGGCTGAAGGTCGATTACGGCAAGGAATACTTCAACATCATCGACTTCACCGGCACCGCCACCCGGCATTTCGCCGACCCGGATTTCGATGGTGACCCCGCGCGCATCGAGGAAGTGACCATTGACGATGCCGGTGAAACCGTCGAATCGGTCATCGAAACTCCCGAAGACATCGGGGATGAGCGAGGCGACTACATCGTCGACACCATGGAAACCGACGAGGGCCTGGGCGAGATCCTGACCGAACCGCAGGAAGAACCGCGCAAGTTCTACGTGGACGGCGGCGAGGTCGAGGTGATTGGCCATCTGGTCTACGACCTCGATACCGACGGCAAGAAGCTCCAGGTGGTCAAGTACACCGAATACTCGGGCCGCACCGTCCGCACCCTGTACCCGACCCGCGATGCGCTGCAATCGGCCTGGGCCAACCCCGACACTCGTGCCGAGGTGCTCCGCGAACTGACCGAGCGCGGCATCAGCTTCGAGGAACTGGCGGCCAGTGCCGACCAGCCCGACGCCGACTCGTTTGATCTGCTGTGCCATCTGGCATGGAACGCGCCGTTGCTCACCCGCCGCCAGCGCGCTGAAGCTGCCAGGAAGGCAGCACAGGACCTGTTCGGCCAGTACGGCGATGCAGCCCGCGAAATCCTCACACTGTTGCTCGACAAGTACATCGAGCGCGGCATCCTCCAGTTCAACGCCCTGTCCGAGCTGATGAAGGTGCAACCCTTCGACCGCTTCGGCAGCCCCTCCGAAATCGCCACCCGGCATTTCGGCGGTATCAAACCTTTCAAGGAAGCTGTCTCGCGCCTGCAGACGGCCCTTTACCAATGACGAGAAGTTCCTGAATGGCCGCAACCGAAAAGAAAACCAGAACCAAACGTGCCAAGGCACCGCTGACCACGCGCGACAACCTGTCGGCGCTGATCGGCAGTGCCCGCAAGATCCTGCGCAAGGACAAGGGCCTCAATGGCGACGTCGACCGCCTGCCGCTGCTCACCTGGGTGATGTTCCTCAAGTTCCTCGACGACCTCGAAGTCGTGCACGAGGAAGAAGCGGAGCTCGACGGCAAACCCTACCACCCCATCATCGAAACGCCATACCGCTGGCGTGACTGGGCCGCGCGCGAGGATGGACTGACTGGCGACGAACTGCTGGCCTTCATCAACCAGGACGAATGCCACCGCGCCGACGGCTCACGCGGCGCTGGCCTGTTCGCCTATCTGCGCGGACTGGCCGGCAGCGGCGAGAAAGGCAGCCAGCGCGAGGTCATTGCCAACGTGTTTCGCGGCGTGCAGAACCGCATGGTCAGCGGCTACCTGCTGCGCGACATCATCAACAAGATCAACGGCATCCACTTCAGCAGCAGCGAGGAAATTCACACCCTCTCGCACCTGTACGAATCCATGCTGCGCGAGATGCGCGACGCCGCCGGCGACTCGGGCGAGTTCTACACCCCGCGCCCGGTGGTGCGCTTCATGGTGCAGGTCACCGACCCGCGCTTGGGCGAGACCATGCTCGACCCGGCCTGCGGCACCGGCGGGTTTCTGGTGGAAGCCTACGACCACATCGCCCGGCAGGTGACCAACCCGGACCAGCGCCGCACCCTGCAGCGCGAGACCCTGTTCGGGCAGGAAGCCAAGCCGCTGCCCTACATGCTGGCGCAGATGAACCTGCTGCTGCACGGCCTGGAAGCGCCGCAGATCGCCTACGGCAACACACTGGAACGGCGCATCACCGAGATCGGCCACAGCGAGCGGGTGGACGTGATCCTCACCAACCCGCCCTTCGGCGGTGAGGAAGAAGCCGGCATCAAGGCCAACTTCCCGGCCAACATGCAGACGGCGGAAACGGCGTTGCTGTTCCTGCAATACATCATGCGCAAGCTGCGTTATGCCGGGCATGGCGCCGACCAGGGCGGTCGCGCCGCCGTGGTGGTGCCCAACGGCACCCTGTTTGGCGATGGCGTCTGCGCCGTCATCAAGGAGGAGTTGCTCAAGGAATTCCGGCTGCACACCATCGTGCGCCTGCCGCAGGGCGTATTCGCGCCCTACACCGACATCCCGGCCAACCTCCTGTTCTTCCAGCGCGGCGGCCCCACGGACACCATCTGGTACTACGAGCTGCCACAGCCCGAGGGCCGCAAGAAGTACAGCAAGACCGCGCCGCTGCCCTTCGAGGCCTTCCAGCCCGTGCTCGACTGGTGGAACAACCGTGAGGAAGGCCCGCAGGCCTGGCGCGTGGACTTTGCCGCCAGGCGCGCCGCCGCGATCGAGACCGCCACGCCGCGCTGGCAACAGGCCGAAGCCGAACGCGCCAATGCTCTGGCGCTGGGCAAGCCAATCCGTGAGCTTGACCAGACCATCAGCAACGCGGCCAACGGCGACAAGGCCGCGCTGCAAGCGCAGCTGCGCGAGCTGAAGTCTCAGCAGCAGGCCCATGAAGCCGCCGCTAAATCCGCACAGGCCGCAGGCGACGCCCTTTACTGGCCGATCTACAACCTCGACCTGAAGAACCCGCATGCCGCCGAAGGGTTGGAGCACGCAGACCCGAAGGACCTGGTCGCCGCGATGCGCGCGGGGGAAGAGGATGTGCTGCGATTGCTCGGCGAGATCGAAGCGCTGGTGACTGAGGTGCAAGGATGAGGCAGTGGCCGAAAATCGCGCTGGGCGATGTGCTCTGTCGGCCCAACGAGCCTGCCGTGTGCGCGTCGGATGCCGAGTACGACGAAGTCACCATCCGTCTTTGGGGTAAGGGCGTCATCAGCCGTGGCAAGGTTCGCGGTGCAGACGTAACGACGCCACGGCGGGTGGTGCGTGCCAACCAGCTGATCCTTTCCAAGATCGATGCCCGCAACGGCGCAATTGGGCTGGTTCCGCAAGAGCTCGATGGCGCCATTGTCAGCAACGACTTTCCGTCCTTCGAGTTTTCTGACAGCAAACAACTCGATCCGGCGTTCATGGGATGGATGGTGCGTTCCCGGCACTTCGTCGAACTGTGCAAAGCGGCCAGCGAAGGCACGACCAATCGTGTGCGCATCAAGGAGGAGCGATTTCTCGCACAACAGATTCCCCTGCCGCCGCTTACCGAACAACAAGCCATCGTCCGCCGACTCGACACGCTGGCCGACAAGGTCCGGCAGGTGAACGAACACCTCGATGCCACCGAACGCGACGCCGACCGGCTGCTCGCCGTGCGCTTTCGTGACGCCATCGCCGATGCGCCCTTGCGGCCGATGGCGAAAGTGGCCCCATTGGTGCGGCGGGAAATCGCTATTGATCCTGAAGCCAGCTACAAAGAGCTGGGTATCCGCAGTTTTTTCAAGGGCACGTTTCAGCGCCGCACGATGGAAGGCGCCGACTACTCCTGGCAAAACCTCTTTGCGATCAGAGAGGGCGACTTGATCTTCAGCAACATCATGGCGTGGGAGCAAGCCATCGCCATTGCAAAGCCCGAGGATGATGGTTGCGTTGGTAATCATCGAATGTTGACCTGCGAGGTGGCCGCCGATAAGGCAGCCGCCAGTTTCCTCTATTACTACTTCACCACTGTCGAGGGCTTTGCAAAGATTGATGCAGCTTCGCCCGGTACGGCTGCGCGAAATAAGACGCTGAAAGCTCCGGACCTGATGGCGATTGAGGTTCCGGTCCCGTCGATTTCAGCGCAACGCACCTTCGCAACCATTCAAGCTAAGGTGGCAGAACTGAAAACCCACCACGTCACCATCCGCCAAGCCAACGACGCGCTGATCCCGGCGACGCTGGAGCGCGTGTTCAATTGAAGAAAGAGGAGCGGAACCACATGACCAACGCCGACAAGAAAAACATCACGGAGCCAGGCATCGCCGTGCCTGAGTTTGCCGCTGCACACCCAGCATGGCTGCGACTGGAAGATCAGATGCAGTGGTATGACAGCAAGAGCCTGCACAGCCAGCGCTGGTACAAGTGGCTGAAACTCGCGCAGGTAGCACTGGCCGTGCTGATTCCGGTGATGAGTCTCTTGCCGGCTGACATTGCGAAATGGGCCATGTCCCTTTCGGGCACAGTGATCGCCCTGCTGGAAGCCGTGCAGCAGATGAATCAGTACTCGACGCTCTGGGTGACCTATCGCGCCACGGCAGAGCGGCTGAAACACGAGAAGTATCTCTTCCTGTCCACCGCTGGCCCCTATCGCGGCCTGCCGGAACCGGAACGCCTGATACAGCTTGCCGAGCGGGTCGAAGAACACGTCTCAACAGAGCACGCCAACTGGTTCAATGAGACCCGGCGCGTAGCTATCGCCAAGACGGAGAACAAGGTATGACCGTGGTCCGTCTGCAGGAGCTGGACATCGGCGGCAAAGCCCTATCGCTGCCCGTTTACTTTCCCTCAATCTCGTCAGTGAAAACCGCCTTGCAGCCGCAAGATTACCTGCAGGTGCTCGTCTCGTTGGTGGGTCTGAACGGGCAGTACCTGGTGTCCGCATTCGACCTGGCCGCACTTGCTCAACCGGCAGATGCCGCGAAGCTGTTGCAAGCGTCACGTGATGCCGGTGCCGTGACCCTGATGGATTCGGGGAACTATGAGAGTTTCTGGAAAGATGCTCAGCAGAAATGGCTGCAGCCTGCTTTTCATCAGATGCTGGACGCGTTTCCCTGCGACCTTGCCTTCGGCTTCGACGAGCAGCAACCGCCTGCCGATTCCGCTGAACATGTGACGTTGCTGGTGGCGCGGTGGCGAGAGGATCAGGCAGCGGCAGGTGCTTGCCGGGTGGTGCCGATCATTCACGCTGATGCGAATAACTTGCCCGGCCTGTGTAGCGCTGTTGCTGCCGAGACCGGCGTATCAATGTTGGCCGTTGCGGAGCGCCGGCTGGGCGATGGCGTTATCGATCGTGCTCGCGCGCTGCTTGCCATTCGCAACGAGCTCGACAAACTGGACCGATACGTAGCCCTGCACCTGCTCGGCACGGGAAACCCGATCTCGATTGCCTTGTACTCGGCGATGGGCGCGGACAGTTTTGACGGTCTGGAGTGGTGCCAAACCGTGGTCGATCATGAAACAGCGTTGCTTTATCACCTGTCGCAGGCGGACTTCTTTGCCGCACAGACCGCTTGGTCCGAGGCCGGGCTTTCGTTTCAGGCGCGCACGCTGGCGCACAATTTGGAGTTCTACGCTTCGTGGATGCAAAGGCTGCGGACCGCAATCTCTAACGGGACAGTGGTCGACTTCTGCCGCCTTAACTTTCCCGCGCATGTGTTCCGCCAATGTGCGGTGACATTCGACTGGAGCGTGTCATGAACGCTGACATCATCAATCGCACCATTGACGCCATGTGCAGTGAGATCAAAGCACAAGGCAGTCCAGTGCCGGACTGGCGACTGCTGACTGAGGATGAACTCTTGTACGAGGCAGCCATCTGCATCTTCGGCAGCCAGATGCAGTTCGAGTTGGCCGTGGCCACCGCAGACCGGCTGCGGAATCGAGGCCTGCTGCATTCGAAGCATCTGGCAGACATCGCCGACTACCAAACGTTGATTCTCGATGCGCTCAGCGAGCCGCTGCCATTGACCGACAAAGATGGCGGTGTGCGCCGGGTGCGGGCACGGTTTCGTAACCGGCTGGCGTCGTTGCTCGCCACCACGGTGGCAGCGATTTATGGCAAGGCAAACTCCTTGCGTCGGCTGCTGTTTGCTGCCGCCGGCGCCAAGGATGCGCGCAAGGCTTTGATGCTGACCGTCTGGGGGTTCGGGCCCAAGCAGGCGAGCCTCTTCTTGCGGCGGGTAGGTTACTGTGCCGACCTTGCAGTACTGGACGTGCACGTGCTCGATTACCTCCACCTGACGCGCGGACTCACGGTTGCACCGAGCCGGCTCGGACGCCTGTCCTGCTACGAAGAAATCGAAGATACGTTTCGCGAGGTCGCGTCCCGATTTGGTCACTCGCTAGGCTGCGTCGATCTTGCGACTTGGCTAACGATGCGCGTCGCAAAGCGGGAGGCCTATCTGTGAGTTTCGTGAATCTCGTTTCGGGCGGCCTTGACTCGACCCTGATTGGAGTCATAGCCAAGGAAGACCAGATCAAGCAGTTCCCCTTGTTCATCGATTACGGACAGCGGGCCGCCGCCAAGGAGTGGGCGACCTGCCAAGCCGTGCACCGGCAGCTTGGACTCCCCAAGCCCACAAAGATGGACCTCAGCGGCTTCGGCCAAATCATCGCGTCGGGCCTGACGAACGCGGGAATGGACGTGAAGGAAGATGCTTTCACGCCGGGCCGGAATCTGCTGTTTTTGCTGACCGGGAGCGCCTACGCCTATCAAGTTGGCGCATCCTCGGTTGCCATTGGCCTGCTGGCTGAACAGTTCAGTCTGTTCCCGGATCAGCGACAGCCCTTCCTTGCGCAGGCAGCACACGCCATCGCGGCAGCGATGGGGCGCCCGATCAAGGTCCTGACACCGTTGATCGAATTTGGGAAGGCCGATGTAGTCAGGCTTGCAACGGAAAAGGGTATAAGCGGGACCTATTCGTGCCACACTGGTGATGCTCAGCCCTGTGGTTACTGCATCGCTTGTCTCGAATTTCAACTCAATGAAGGAGAATGAACATGGGCGGCAGCTCCGGCGGTGGTTTGTTTAGCTCAGATATCAAGAGCCTGGAAGACAAGGTGAAGCAACGGCTCGCCGAAGCCAAAGGGGACATCAGCAGGCACGTTTTCATCAGCTTTGATCATGAAGATCTGGACGAAGTAAATCTGCTTCGCGGCCAAGCCAAGAACGACAAGCTGGACCTGAATTTTGACGATCACTCGGTCAAAGAACCGTTCGACAGCGCGAATGCCGAACACATCAAGCGGAAAATTCGCGAAAAGATTGATCGTTGCTCGGTAACACTGGTTTACCTCACCAACAAGACCGCTTCCAGCAAGTGGGTCAACTGGGAGATCGAGGAAAGCCTCAAGCGTGGCAAGGGCATCATCGGTGTTTACAACGGCAATGCGCCACCTGGCAGAACACCACCAGCGTTTCAGCAAAATGGGTGCAAAGCAGTGAAGTGGGAACACGCCGCATTGATGAAAGCGATTGAGGATGCAAACACGAAGCGCTAGGGGCCCAATGGTTACCCTGTCTTGATCGACTCTTGATGGGAGAAGTGCTCAAGCCGGCCTTCCTCGATACTGCGCGTCACTTTGTGGCCTTGGGCAAACACGATGGGCAGTACGCATCGTTGCTGACATTTGTTGCCCTCGACCCGGCTGACACTTTCACCACCGCCGAGCTGGCGTCCGCCACCCGCGCACTGCCACCGGACGGGTTGCATGATGCCGCACAGGCATTAGTGAGAGCGCTGGAGGGCGCAGGCGATCAGCGTGCCGACTACTGGACCAACCGGGTTACGCCATACCTCCACGCCATCTGGCCCAAGACCCGGAACAATATTTCGCCTGCCATCGCCGAAAGCCTCGGCCGCCTCTGCGTCGCGGCGCAGGATGCGTTTCCGGAGGCATTGGCGCTACTCCGCGCCTGGCTGCAACGGCCGGCCTACCCGGACTATCTGGTGCATCGGCTACACGAGGCAGGTCTTTGCGGCAGGTTTCCGGAACAGGCACTGGACTTCCTGAATCTGGTGATAGGGGATCAAACCCAATGGCCGCCCCGTGACCTCGGCGCCTGCCTTGATGCGATCCGGTCAGCCGCACCGCTACTTGCGGCTGATCCGCGCTTTGAATGGTTGATGGCGTACTTGCGCCAACATGGGCGAGGCTGAGGTGGTGTCGTTGGCCTGCGCCAGTTCTCCGGAAATTACGGAAAACCGCTCCATCACCCGCAACTCTCCGGTATTTCTGGTCAGCTGCCTACCCGCGAGCTCGCGACAATCCGCACTCGTTTACACCGGTCCGAAATGGCTGACCGAGGACCCAGTTCTGCCGTCAACCATCCGCCACCAATACTGAAGCTCCAACCGTTCTCGGTTGGGGTTTTTTCTTGCCCGATCGCGCAGGCTCCCGCGTACTCGTGCGGGTTCCTGCGAACGCCTGCGGACTTCGCCGGTCAGCCCGTCAGCCAGTTTCGCGCCACATTCCACTCTCTCCTAGCCATCCCTCACTCCCCGAACACGTACGGAACACGCACGCACCATCCGGGTTGAACTGCCCGCCAAGCTGCAAAGCCGGAGAACCAGCATGGCCATTCCCATGAAGCGAGGGACTGACTCGGACAAGACACTTGCTGCAGGAACCGCGGGCAAGGATCCTACGGCTGATCACGGTCAGGTCGAAGCGGCCGCCGCCAAGGAGTTGCTCCAAGTCCTTGCGCTGAGCGAGAGGGACATCGAGACGGGCCGCGTCCGACCAGTGTCGGAACCAGGCTTCCATCGCGCTCGGGTTGCCGCGCATACAGCGCCTGCTCCAGTGCATCGAGCACGAAGTCCGTTCGCATTGAACTGCTCACGCGCCAGCCCACGATGCGCCGCGCGTACTCGCCTCTGTGCTCCTGCACCATGCGAACAGCGCGTTCGCGGACCTCGGGTGAAAAGTGGTTCGACTTCTTCATGGCTCAATCCTCTCAGAGAAAAGAGCCTCCTCAAAATCCGGGGCGGTTCAGGTCTTCGGTGAATCGGGTCTTGCGCATGGGCTCCTTGCTCTGTCGGGAGCCATCCTCTCAACTTTCAGCTGGTCCGATAATCACCCGGCAGGTCACGTCCGTATGCATGACCACCTCCCGCGAAGCATGCGC
Organism: Pseudomonadota bacterium; assembly: GCA_002862965.1. Lineage (GTDB taxonomy): Bacteria > Pseudomonadota > Gammaproteobacteria > UBA5335 > UBA5335 > Macondimonas. The sequence continues at coordinate 4,874 of PKCW01000297.1, read as the reverse complement.
GCCACCACTCAAGCCTTAGCAACGGTGATCTACCCTCGTCTGAAAATCCCTTTAAGATTGGGCATTACATCACTGTGACCAGGACGCTGTCATGATTTTTCCCTGGCGTTCTAGCGCTCTGCGGCGATCCTCACCTTTGACCGAGGCGCGGCACCAAGAGCCGCATGCCCGTGCGGAGCGGCATCCCGGCCTGCCGATCATGGCGGCTGATGCGTTGCTCAAGCCCAGAAGCAAGGCGGTTGCCGAAATCCAGGAGCTGTGCAGCTTCCCCCAGGAGCATTTTTCCGTTCTGGTGATGCCCTTGCTGCGGTCGGTGGCCGAATGGTGCCAAGCGTTTCCCGCATCCGAAGCCCATCACCATGCCCGGCCCTTCGGCCTGCTGGACCACACACTTGAAGTTGCGATTCTGGCCTTGCGGCTGCGCCGGGGCATCCTGCTGCCCGAAGGCGCGACCGCCGAAATCCTGGCGGAATTCCAGGATCGATGGACCTATGGCGTACTGGCGGCGGCGCTGATTCATGATCTGGGCAAGCCTGCCATCGACCAGACCGTGACACTGTATGCGCGCGGCCGGGCCACCGGCGAGACCTGGAACCCTTGGGCCGGTCCTGTCACCCAGGCCCAGGCCGACGCCTATCTGGCGAGCTACCGCAAGGAGCGGCGCCATCGCCTGCACGATCGCGCCAAGCCGATGTTCTCCCCCTGGTGGGTGCCGCCGCGATCCGTGCAATGGATGGCGGCCGACATGAACCTGTTGGCCGAATGGATCGCTGTGCTGCACGGGGAGTCAGGCGGGTCTCTGGCCGCTATGGTGGCCCAAGCCGATAGCGCCTCCGTGGCCCGCGACCTGCAAGGAACTGTGACAGCATCCCCTGCCGAGCGTCTGCCGGAAGCTGCACCAATCTCCGGTCCGCTGCGGCGGGACACAGGCCCCCGGCCGCTGCATGAGCGCCTGCTGATGGCCCTGCGGCATCTGATCCAGGAGGGCGAACTGCCTCTCAACCGCAACGGCGCCGCGGGATGGGTGACCGGGGACGGGCTCTGGATGGTCAGCAAGCGGACGGCGGACGCGCTGCGGCAGCATCTTGCCGGGCTCGGCGTCGGCGGTATCCCAAGCAGCAACGACCGGATTTTCGACGTGCTCCAAGAGCACGGTAGCCTGATCCCCTGCGGGGATCGCGCGATCTGGAAAGCAGCAGTGTCCAACGGGGAATGGCGGCATACCCTGACCTTGCTGCGGTTCTCCCTCTCTGCGGTGTGGCCGGATCCTGGTCAGCGGCCAGAGGGATTTGCAGGCTCCGTCGAATGGGAGGGCGACGCCGGCGCCGCGCATGAGCAGACTCAGCAGCCGGCGGTGGATGAGGCGCCCATTCCGGCAGAACAACTAAAGCCACCTGTCTCCGGATTGGACGCGAGTCTGCTCCAGCCCCTCCTCGAGGAGCCAGTGGACCTGCGGGAAACCCAAGAGCGGGATGTGAATGCAGCCTCGCAGGCCTCGCAGATCCGGCAACCGTCCAGCGGGGAACGCGCATCAACCGAACATCTGTTCCTGCAATGGCTGCGGGATGGCGCGACGTCTGGAAAACTCGAAATCAACACCAAGAATGCCCGGATCCACCGCATCCCGGAAGGGCTCATCCTGGTCAGCCCTGCGGCGTTTCAGGACTTCGTTGCCCAGTCGGATACACCGCTCGAGTGGAAGAATGTTCAGACGCGGGTTCGCAAGCTGGCGCTGCATCGCAAAACCGCCACCGGCGAGAACTTCCATACTTTTCTGGCCGAAGGCCAGCGCAAGAGCGGCATGCTCAAGGGGATGCTGTTCCCGGATCCCGGCGCTGTCCTGCCCGATGGCGATAGACTCGCCTTCAACCCCCACATCAAACTGGTTTCCGGATGAAAATTTCTGAGTTACTGGGAAAATACCTCAACGAACGCCATCTTCGACCTGCCAGCGTGAGATCCTACCGTGGCATGGGCAAGGTCTTCGCCGATGACCTCAACGATCCAGACCTCGAAGCCCTCACGGTGGATGACCTATTGCACTGGCGGCAACGGATTCTGGCGCGGGCAACGCCCGCGACCTGGAACCACTACCACCGCCACGCCAAGGCCATATGGCGATGGGCGCTCAAGACGGGGCTTCTTGAGCAGGATCCCTTTCTCAGGGTCACCTCGGTTCCGGTCGCAAAGGTCGGAAAGAAAATCCTTCACCAGGACGCCCTGGCGACGGTTTGCGACCTGATGGCCCATAACCCCGGCCGGTATCAACCGGCGTGGTTCTGGATCATCCTGCTGCGATTCATGTACGCCACCGGAGCACGTCGCCGCCAGGTCGTCGCCCTGCGCTGGCGCGACATTGACTGGGACAATGCTGTGTTGACATTCACTGTCGAAGGCAGCAAGACCCGGCGGGAATGGAAGATTCCCCTTACGTCGGCAACCATGGGCGACCTGAGCGTCCTGCGGGAACGGACGCTTGAGTATGCTCGGTCATCGAGCGGCTACAAGAACGATGCGATGCTGGATCAGCAAGTCTTCCGTTTGCCGCTGTTCAATCCAAGATTCCGAGGCCAGCAGATGATCGAGGTGCACCTGACCAAGCTCATGGCCCGTCTGAGCAAGGAATCAGGCATCACCATCAGCCCGCACCGGATCCGGCACACGACGGCCACGCGCTTGGCCAGCGGCTCTAATCCGGACCTCAAGAGCATCCAGCAATATTTGGGGCACTCCACCCTCCTGCAGACCCTGGAGTACGTCCATCCGGACATCGACCAAATGCGCCTGCTGCATGAGAAATTGGATAATCGCCCGTGGGATGTTCCCACGTGCGATCTGGACTAGGCTGATGCTGTATCATGTCTGCCGTGGACAAGGCCCTTGACGGGGCCTTGTAGACAAGAGTAGAACACGGAAAACCCGGATCCGGCTGCTGGTTCCGGAGGGTGGGAATTAAGGGAGGCAAGATTCAGGCTTGCCTCGCCGACACGAGGTCGGCTCCCTGGCTGGGGTCGACTTTTCTTTATCCCCGTGAAGCCCCTGATTAAGAGTCAGCTGCTCTACCATTGAGCTAACGGCCCGAAACGATCAGGAGAATTGAAGCTAAAAGAAAAGTCGAAACAGCCGCGGATGATCCCAAATCTCACCCATGGTGTCAATCAACAACACACAGGGATGAGTCCGATGGCTCTGACATTGACGATCGTTTCGACGAAAGGCGGGGTCGGCAAGACCACGCTGGCGGCCAACCTGGCCGCGCTGCTGGCGGACATCGGCCAGCGCGTACTGCTGGTCGATGCCGACCCGCAACCCACCCTCTCCAGCTATTACCCCATCGCGGACTTCGCGGCCGGCGGGCTCACCCGCCTGATCGTCGATGCCAGCGCGGACGGGACATCGTGGTCTCCGACGACCCCGAAGGGCGGCTGCAGAACTGGATCCTGCACACCCCGGACGGCCGGGTGCGCCTGCGTCACCTCTTGCGCCGCCTGGAGGGGCGCCATGACCGGATGCTGATAAATATCCGAGGCGCGATTCGCCCGCATGCTGGACGCAGGTCCAGACGCACTGCGGAAGGGTTGGGGTGTTTACCGGACGTCTGGAGCCGCCCGCCAGGCCATGAGGGCATCGAGCCGCTCGATCACGGCTTCGGGCTCGATGAGGTCCATCACGCCGGGAAACTCCAGCTTGCGGCCCCAGGCGAGTTCCGCCGCCGGCTTGCCGAGGAAATGCCGCGCCGCGGCGTCGTAGCGGTTCACGCACCACTGCCGGCTGTTGAAAGGCCCGCTGCGGGCCGGGTTGCTGGCCGCATAGAGGCCGATGACCGGCGTGCCGGTGCAGGTCGCCATGTGGGCCGGTCCCGAATCGGGGCTGATGAGGACACAGGCGCGTTCCAGCAGCGCCAGGAAGCGTTTGAGGGTGTCCTTGCCGATGAGATCGAGCGGCGGCTCGCCGGGGGTGGCCGCGAGGATGGCATCCCCCATGGCGCGCTCGGCCGCCGACGGCCCGCCGCACAGCACCACACGCAGGCCGTGGCGCCGCGCCGCATGATCGGCCACGCGGGCATAGTATTGCGCGCGCCAGTTGCGCCGCGGATGGCTGGAACAGGGGCTGAGCAGCAGCACCGGCCGATCCGGCGGGCACTGCGCCGCGGCCCACGCCCGCGCGTCCTCCGGGATGGGCAGATCCCAGCACCATTCGCGCGCCGCGAGTCCTGCGGCCTGCAAAAAGCCGAAGAAACCCTCGATCACGTGTGCGCCCGGACCGGGAGCGATGCGCCGGTTGATGAAGATGCCATGGCCGTCCTTGGCGCGGGCGCGGTCGAAGCCGATGCGGACCGGCGCGCGGAGGGCCAGGCTGGCGAGATTCGCGCGCAGTGCGACCTGCATGAGGAAGGCGACATCGAAGCGCCGTCCCGCCAGCCGGCGGTGCAGATCGCGGTAGCCGCGCCAGCCTGCGCCCTTGTCGAAGACGATGAATTCCACATCCGGCAGATCGCCCACCAGCCGCGCTTCGAGCTTGCCGATGACCCAGGTCAGCCGCGTCTGTGGCCAGTGCCGGCGCAGGGTGTGGACGATGGGCAGCACATGCGTCACGTCGCCCAGGGCGGACAGGCGCAACAGGCAGATCGATTCGGGTACGCTCATGGTTCGGCGAAAGTGCGGAGACCTTACAAGATGCTGAAGACTACCCCATCCGCCGGCAGGGCGGGGCGACGCCTGTGGTGCGGGGCGCTGCTGGCGCTGACAGCGCTGTTCACGGCGACGGCCTCGGCCGATGTCACCGAGGTCTGGCGGCTCGAGGACGGCGCGCCGCTGACCGTGGAGTATCGCGACGACGCCACGCTGCGCCTGAGCTGGAACGGCCAGGTGCTG
>PKCW01000251.1 GCA_002862965.1 Pseudomonadota bacterium | reverse complement strand
CTGCCGACCCGTCTGCAAGTGCTGGCGCAGCGCATGGCGCGACATGGCTGGACGACGCCAGGTTATCCACAGGAGGGTGCGGACCACGAATCCGAAGAAGGCCAGGAAGCCCTGCTTCGGAATGGCGCGCGCCCGTCTTCGGAATCCGAAGCAGGGCCGAATCCCGCGCCGGACGGCTCACTTCGGAATCCGAAGGAGGACCGTACTGAAGTACTGAGTAATCGTATAAAAGAAGTACGTACAGTACCGCGCGCGCGGGCCTTGCAGAACCTGCGGCTGCCCGAGCGTTTCCTGCGCCTGAAGGACGAGCAGCAGGCCGGTGCGCTGGTGGCGCTGCAACAGGTGGACGAGGCCCAGCGCCAGGCGGTGCTCGACGAGTGGGCGGCGCGCTGTGGCGGCAGCACGGTGCGCAATCCCGCAGGCTATCTGTTTGGCATCATCCAGAAGGCGATCCGCGGGGAGTTCAAGGCCTGGGCCGGAGAAGGTGCATCGACGCCGCCAGCGCCGCGAGCTACGGGGCCGGCGCCATCATCGTCGCCTTCGGCTTCCCGCCCGGCCGACCCCGAGGTGGCGCGCGCCTACCTCGCACGGCTGCGTTCAGCCGTGCGCGATCCCTGAGCTATCCCAGGGGATAGCTGGGACAGGGAGCCTTCCGGCATTGGGGCGCCTGGCGGTAGTACTTTCCCATCGCGGTGACCTGTTGCAGACCTATCCCCAGGGGATAGACGGAACAGGCCGCCTTCCGTGGGGCGATCCGGTCAGGTCGCCGCTTCGTCTTCTTCCATTTCCCGCCAATAGGCGTAGTTGAACAGCGCATCCAGCTCCGTGAAGTCGTCCAGGCCCAACGACCGTCTGACCGTATCGGCATGCCCGCAGTACCTTGCGTAGCTTTCCGCGCTGACGTTCTGCTTGGTTGGATGCAATGGGTAGTCCCGGATGCCGGCGAGCGCCAGTCCGGACACTGCCTTCTGGTTCATCACGGCGAATCGTTTGTTGTTCAGCGCGTGCAGTATCTCGGTCAGCAGATTGATGCCTGCTCCGGTGATGGCGTCGCGAGGCGCTGGAACAGGCCCGAGCCGAGCATCCGCCTGCGGCGCGTGGCGAACAATGACGAACCGTCCATCGGTTGCTGTGCCGATGAGCTGATGGACACCCAGGCCGAGTGATCAGCGACGGGCTGGCCAGCTACAACCGAACGATCAGGCCGAATGCGATGGAAACGATGGTCCGCATGAATCAACTCCTGCCGTGATTAGGCCGACTCTCAGCCAGGCTCAGTTTATGAGCCCGTGGCCGTGGAAGATGTCGACATGGTTCAGTCGGAGAAAGGCCATGCCGATCAATCGGGTGCAGTTTCAGAAGGGGATGTCGCTGGGTGCGTTCATGACCCGCTATGGCACTGAAGAGCAGTGCATCGCCGCGTTGACCGCCGCGCGCTGGCCGCGCGGCTTTGTCTGTCCGTCGTGCCGGGACACCCGGCATAGCGTCTTCGAGCGTCACGGCCGGCCGCATTTCCAGTGCTGCCGCTGCCGCCGGCAGACGACGCTGACGGCCGGCACGATCTTCGCCAACACCAAGTTGCCGCTGCGGCTGTGGTTCCTGGCGATGTACCTGGTGACCCAGGCCAAGAACAACGTCGCTGGTCTGGAGCTGATGCGCCATCTGGGCATCGGCTACAAGGCGGCCTGGCGCATCAAGCACAAGCTCATGGCGGTCATGGCGATCCGCGAAGAGCACCGCGAACTCATGGGCCGGGTCGAGATCGATGACGCCTATCTGGGTGGCGAGCGCCCCGGCACACCGGGGCGCGGCTCGCCGAACAAGATGCCGTTTGTCATTGCGGTTCAGACGTGTAGCGAGGGCCGGCCGCAGTACATCCGGCTCACGCCGTTGCGCTTCACCGCCGACAAGCTGAGCACCTGGGCGCAGCGCAACCTGAGCGCTGACGCGCATCTGGTATCGGACGGATTGCACGGCTTGCGCGCCGCAGGCCGCGAGGTCGCCGACCACCAGCGCATCGCCGTCGGCTCCGGACGCAAGGCCGTCGAGCACCCGGCGTTCAAGGCGGTGAACACCGTGCTCGGCAACATCAAGACCGCGATCAACGGCACCTACCATGCCTTCCACTTCTCCAAGTACGGCCATCGCTATCTCGCCGAGGCCGCGTACCGCTTCAACCGACGCTTCGATCTCGCCGCCATGCCCGCTCGCCTGCTGCGCGCCGCCGCTGTCACCGCGCCGTGGCCGGAACCACGGCTCAGGCTGGCTGAGAGTCGGACCTAATCACGACTCCTGCAGTCCTGACACTCGTCGGCAGTAGAGCTGCCGTCCGTCGCCACGTAGACGGAGACGGGCTCTTGCCAACCCTTCAGCAGCTGTTGCTCCGGCAGCGCGACGAACCGGGCGGCGAGATCCGGATCGGTGTACCAAGCCTCGCCGGCGATGCGATAGGTCGCGACGATACCGTCCGGCGGCGCCAGCTTGAGGATACGCGCCGCTGTGTTGACGCTCGGATCGATGAACGACAGTCCACGGCGCTCGGCCGCCGACGTGGCCGATCACCAGCGGGCCGGCATCGAGCGCGAACCGCGCCGCCGCAATTCCGGCAGATCGCGCCGCCTCGCGTTCAGCGCCGTGCGCAGATTGAACGCTGCCGGCAGCGCCTCACGGACACCCGCGAAGTACAGCATCGCGCCGTTGCCCTCGAAGTCGTGCACATCGCCGCACTGCTGCACGGCGACGTCGACGACGATCTCCATGAAAGCCTGGATGAGGCCCAGCACTCCCTCGGGCTGGCGCGTGAGCAGCAGGGCCGTGGAATCGACCATCTCGACGAACAGCACCGCCATGTCGCGCCGGGCCGGCAGCTTCTCTCCTGCGAGGAACGCGCTTTCGGCAATAGGCATAGGCGACGACCGGCGTTTCCCTTGGCACATCCGGAATCTGCGGTTCCGGGGCGTCGAGCAGCAGCGGGATCGCCCCGGCGATGCCCGCCGGATGGCGCCGGAACGCTTCCGGACGCCGCACATCGAGCACGACCGTGGGCGCGGCTGCGTCGAGGCGCCCTTTGAGCTCGACGGCGCTGACGCGGCGCAGACTCATGGCCCCTGCCCCGGCTTGCGTGCGCGGTACAGTGCGATCGTGCCCAGTGGGGTGGCGAAGCGACGCGTTTGCGTGACGTCGACAAAGCCGCAGTCGGCCATGAACGTCGGCAGGCGGCCGGCGACGTTGTCGGCCGCCGCCGATGACTGGCGCACGGTGTCGAAGCCGAGCACGCGGCAGGTACCCATGCTCGGATCAAGAATGGCGGCCAAGCGACCTCCTCGCGCACACGCAGCCAGGCATCGGCCGGCATGCCCGGCTTGAGAACGCCGTCCTCGTTTTCGACGGCAAGGGTGACACCGAACACCATGCGCACACGCTCTTCCGGCATATGGATATCGCGTGGCGTGAACTGCGCCTGCTGATCGAGCTTGGTGACGGTCGCGTCGAAATACCGGTCCGGGAAGGCGTCCACCCGCACGCGCGCCGGCGATCCCAGCCGGATCTGGCCGATATCCCGCTCCGGGATATAGACCTTCAACTCCAGTCGTGACAGGTCGACGAGTACCGCGACACCTGGCCCGGTGTCGCCAGTTCACCGGGCTCGATGCCCTTGACCAGAACCGTCGCCGAGGCTGGCGCGAGGATCCGGGTCTTCTCCAGTTGCAGGCGTAACCATTCCACTTGCCGTTGGGTGGCATCCAGTTGCGCGCGTACCTGGCTGAGCCCGGCCGCCAAGGTCTTGACCTGTCCACTGGCTTCGCGCCACCGATCCTCGGCGGTGTTGCGTTGTTGCCGGCTGACGGCCGCGGATTCCTCCAGTTTCCGGTAGCGCTGTACGTCGGCCTCGGCGGTCTGCAGGTGATGCCGCAAGGTGCGCAACTGTTCCTCCACGCTGACCTGCTCAGCCTCGGCCGCCGCTGCCTCGGCAAGCCCCTTGGCGAGTTGTGCCTGGAGGTCCGCATCGTCGAGCCGTACGAGCAGTTTGCCCTCGTCGACCCGCTGGCCCTCGCGCAATAGGCTTTCCACGACGCGCCCGCTGACCTCGGCACTGACCCGGATCTCCGTCCCCTCGATGTGGCCGTTGCCGTACAGAAAGCCGTCGGGAAGTGTCGGTGGCTGAAGCGCTCGAAACAGCAGATAGGACAACAGGGCGCTCAGAATCAGTACGACCGGCGTCCAGAGCCAGGTTCTTTTCATCGTCGCCTCTCCGTGCAGCCGTTGCGCGCCGTGCGCACAACATCGATCTGGTTCACTCCGGCATCACTGGCCGTGATCGTGGTCGTGGGGTGCGTCCGGCGTGTTTCGAGACGCCCTCGACGCCGGTCGTGGCGTTGTGCCGCCACTGCGGCGTCAAGAGGAAACCCTGATAGATGGCCGCGAAAGGTTGTCTCTGCCACACCTGGCGGGCGGTCGAAGGAGAACGGGCGCCGCGCCTTTGGGGACGCTGCGGCCGTGATCAGCGATGGCGGTCTGTTCGACATGACTACTCCGGGAGCGGACAGCAGGCGTGGTCGGGTTGCGGCGCGGCGTGGAGGCTCGACTCCGGAGCGGCTGCCTTGATCGGCGCCCGCGGGATCCGGTGATGGATCAGCGCAGCCAGGGCGAGCGATGCGAGCCGGGCCGGTGCCGGGTCGGCGCGCGAGGTCAACACCACCGGTACCGCGAGCCCCACCGCGATGCCGGCGGCGACGGCGCCCGCCAGGTATTCGAGGTTCTTCGCCAGTACGTTGCCGGAGACGAGGTCCGGCACGAGCAGGATGTCGGCATCGCCGGCGACGGAGGACGTGATGCCCTTCTCCTCGGCCGCACGCCGCGAGATCGCGTTGTCGAACGCGAGCGGCCCGTCGACCAGCGCGCCGGTGATCTGCCCGCGCCGCGCCATGAGCGTCAAGCAAGCCGCGTCGAGCGTCGAGACGATCTCCGGAGTGACGGTCTCGACCGCCGACAGCACGGCGACCTTCGGCGTCTCGACGCCGAGGAGACGAAAGAGATCGACGGCATTCTGCAGGATCTGCGCCTTGGCGCTGAGGTCGGGCGCAATGTTGATCGCTGCGTCCGTGATGCCGAGAAGCTTCGGATGGGTGGCAACCTCGACGAGGAAGACGTGGCTGACCCGCTGGCCCGGGACGCGCAGGCCTCGCTCCTTGTCGAGTAGCGCGTGCATGAGCACGTCGGTGTGGATGTGACCTTTCATGACCGCGTCGGCTTCGCCCGCACGCGCAAGCGCCACGGCCGTCGCCGCCGCCGAGGCATCACTGCTCGCCGGGACGATCCAGTCCTCGGCAGGCTGCCAGCCGATGTCTTCGCAGAGGGCGGCGATCGCGTCCGGCTCGCCGATGAGACGCGGCTCGATGAAGCCGAGCGCATGCGCGTCGCGGAGCGTCTCGATCACGACCTTTTGCGCGGCGTCCGCCACCGCGACGCGGACCGGCTCCAGTGCTAGGGCCTGATCGAGGATCTGCTGCAGGTTCTTGATGGGCGCGGCCATGGGTCAAGCCCCCTGCGCCGCAGGATTTGCGGCCAGCAGGTCCCGGACGTGCCGGGCGATCATCAGCTCCTCGTCGGTCGGGAACGCCTCGACGCGGACGCGGCCGACCTTGGCCGAGATGGTCCGGGCGCCGCCCGCATTGCGTTCCGCGTCGAGCACGATGCCGAGATACGCCAGGCCAGCGCAGATCTTTGCCCGGACCGCAGGCGCGTTGGCGCCGATCCCGCCGGTGAACACCGCCCGGTCGAGGCCGCCGAGTGCCGCCGTCAGCGCCGCCAGGTGCCGGCGGGCCTGGTAGCAGAAGAACTCGACGGCCGCGACGGCCGCCGGCTCGCCGGGCCGGGCCAGCAGGTCCTCCATGTTGCGGCTCACACCGGAGAGGCCGAGCAAGCCGCACTCCTCGTAGAGGAGATGCTGGACTTGCTCGACCGTCATGCCCTTCTCGGTGAGCAGGTAGAGAATGATCCCGGGGTCGAGGTCGCCGCAGCGTGTGCCCATCGGTAGGCCGGCGAGCGTCGAGAAGCCCATCGTGGTCTCGACGCTGCGCCCGCCCGCGAGCGCGCACATGGAGGCGCCGTTGCCGAGATGCGCGACGACGATGCGCTCGCGATCCACATGCACTCCGTCGCGGCGGAGCGCGTCGATGACGTATTCGTAGGACAGGCCGTGGAAGCCGTAGCGCCGGACGCCCTCGCCGAAGAGCGCCCGCGGCAGGGCCGTCAGCGTCGCAAGCCGCGGCAGACCGTGATGAAACGCCGTGTCGAAGCAAGCGACCTGCGGCAGGCCGGGGCGAGCGGCGCGGACCGCGGCGATCCCGGCGAGATTGTGGGGCTGGTGCAGCGGCGCGAGCGGGACGAGCTGGCGAAGCCGCGCCTCCAGCGCCGCCGTCACGAGCGCCGGGCAGTCGCATTCGGGGCCGCCGTGGACGACCCGGTGATCGACCGCCGTCAAACGCGCGCCCGAGGGGTGACGCTCGATCGCGTCCAGGAGCAGCCCCAGCGCCGCATCGTGGTCGGCAATCTCCCCGGTCTCGTCGAGCACCGTCGCGCCTTGGGCGTCGACGGCGCGAAAGCGGCCGTTGGCCAGACCGATGCGCTCGATCGCGCCTGACCAGAGGCGTGGCTGCGGCTCTCCCGCGGCGAAGAGCGCAAACTTCACGCTCGACGAGCCGCAATTGATCACCAGGATCGCGCCGCTCGCGGCTGCTGGCGCGTGCCCGGATCGCGTTGTCTCAGCCATTTCGGGCGCTCGCTCGGCCTGGATCGCCATAGAGGAGGCTGAAGGCCTGCTCATAGGCGGCATCGCGGGCCTTGGGCACGTTCGCCAGCGCTTGGGTGACATCTCCGATGGCCGCACGCTTGCGCTCGATCAGCGCGTGATCGGCGCGTGGAGCCGCATTGATCCGAGTCAAGGCCGGCGGAAGCATTAGTTAGCCCGCCGATTACTGTCCGTGACCGTGGGCTGCGTCCGGCGCGGCGGTTTCGTCGCCTCCCATACCGCCCATGCCCTCCATCATGCGCATCATCATGCCCATGTGCTCGTCCATCATCTCCATATGCTCCTGCATCAGGCGCTGACGCTCATCGTCGGACTGGGCGGACTTCATCTTCTGCATGTGCTCGCGCATCTGCGCCATGTGCTCTTTCATCATCGGCATGTCCATCATGCCCATGCCGCCAGCCGCGCCGTGCTGCTGCATCGGCGGCTTCGCTGCGGCTGGCTTGTGCTGGTCGGCCGCGACCGCCGCCTGAGCGGCAGCGAGCATCAGTGCAGCGGCAGTGATCCATGCCTGTCTTGCGTTGCGCATCGTCTTTCTCCTGAAACGAGGGGTCGTGAACAGCATCAGGCTGCGGCCTGAACCTTCGGTGCGGGTTCTGCGACAGGTGCAGCGCCCATGAAACCCAGCAGATCGGCTTCGAGCAACGTCTCGCGCTCCAGCAGCAGCTTGGCCGCCTCATCGAGCGTGCTGCGGCGCGAACGCACGATGCCTGCGGCCGTCTGGTAGGTGGCATCGACCAGCTCGCGCACGGCGCGGTCGATTTCGCGCGCGGTGTCCTCACTATAGCAGCGCTCGCCCGGCATCGGCAGCGGCGTGTCGATAAAGCGCGGGTTCTGCGTCTCGAACACCACCTCGCCGAAGGCCGGCACCATGCCGAAGCGGGTCACCATGTTGCGCGCGATGTCGGTGGCCTTGGCGAGGTCGTCGGCGGCGCCGGTCGACACCTCGGCGAACACCTCGCGCTCGGCCGCGCGCGCGCCGAGCAGCACGGCCATGCGGTTGTGCAGCTCTTTGCGCGTCATCACGAAGCGGTCTTCGGTCGGCCGCTGCAGCGTGTAGCCGAGCGCACCGACGCCGCGCGGGATGATGGACACCTTCTGCACGGCGTCGGAGCCTTTCAGCGAGAGCGCGACGAAGGCATGACCCAGCTCGTGATACGCCACGATGCGGCGCTCCAGCGGGTTGAGCAGGCGGCTGCGCTTCTCCAGGCCGGCGACGATGCGCTCGATCGCCTGGGTGAAGTCGTCCTGGTCCACCGTCTCGGCGCCGCGGCGGGTGGCCAGCAGGGCCGCCTCGTTGACCAGGTTGGCGAGATCGGCGCCGGAGAAGCCCGGTGTCAGCGCCGCGATCTGCTGCGCGTCGACGCCGGGCGCCAGGCGCACTTTTCCGAGGTGCACGTTCAGGATCTGCTCACGACCGACACGATCCGGCCGGTCGACCAGCACCTGGCGGTCGAAGCGGCCGGCGCGCAGCAAGGCCGGATCGAGGATCTCGGGGCGGTTGGTGGCGGCCAGCAGCACCAGGCCCTGGCGCGGATCGAAGCCGTCCATCTCCGACAGCAGCTGGTTGAGCGTCTGCTCCTTCTCGTCGTGGCCGCCCGACAGCGGAAACGCGCCGCGCGCCCGGCCCAGCGCATCGATCTCGTCGATGAAGATGATCGCCGGTGCCTTGGCGCGGGCCTGCTCGAACAGGTCGCGCACGCGCGCGGCGCCGACGCCGACGAACATCTCGACGAACTCGGCGCCGCTGATCGAGATGAACGGTACGCCGGCCTCGCGGGCCACCGCGCGCGCCGGCAGCGTCTTGCCGGTGCCGGGCGGACCGACGAGCAGGATGCCCTTGGGCAGGCGCGCACCCAGGCGTCCATACGGCGCCGGATTCTTCAGGAAGGTCACGATCTCCTGCAGCTCGGCCTTGGCTTCGTCGACACCGGCGACGTCGGCGAAGCTCACCTTGGTGTCGTTCTCGACGTAGACCCTGGCCTTGCTCTTGCCGATCGCCATCATGCCGCCGCCCATGCCCTGCTTCTCGGCGACGCGCCGCAACACGAACATCCACAGGCCGAAGAACAGCAGCATCGGCACAACCCAGGACAAAATGTCGCGCAGCCAGGTGTTCTCCTGCACCGCAAAGAAGCGCACGCCGTAGCGTTCGAGGCGCGCGGCCACGGCTGGGTCGACGTTTGCGGCGACGACGTGCTGCGGCTTGTCCGCAGCTGAGCCTGCCAGCGTGCCGCGCAGGCTGCCGCTCGTGATCGCCACTTCCTCGATCTCGCCTTCCTTAAGCATCTGCTCGAATTCGCTGTACGGCACGCTACGCACGTGGCCGACGCCGGCGAGCATGCTCTGCATCAGCAGAATGCCGAATACCGCTGCCACCAGATACAGCAGATTGATGCGGTTTTTCGGGTGCATCGATTGCGGCCTTTGCCGGACAAGTTCGACCAACGATGCACCCCGGCGACGGTCCGGTCATTGACTTCGGTCAACCGGCTACGCCCGTCGCCCGCGCGCAAAGAGCACATGGCTAAGATGAAACCAAGCCCGTCAAGCCGTCTGCTGGAGCTGGACCTCGTAGCCGTCTATGCCGGACACCACCTCTAGACGAGCTAAAGTCGAATCTGGTGTATGGCTCTGAAGGTCGAAAGAGTTGAAGGCGGTGGCTGTTCCTGTTGAAAATCTGATTGTCGAGATCGAACCAACAACCGGAGACAACCACCATGAAGCATCATAATGACCAGAACACGAATCGTCCATCGGCGCCCGCCATCGGGCTTGGCCTGGAGGAGCTCATCCGGCAGGGCGCACGACAGGTGATCCAGCAGGCCATCGAGGCGGAGCTGTCCGAGCTGCTCAACCACTACGCGAACGTGACGACCTTGCACGGACAACGTGCCGTCGTGCGCAATGGCTACCTGCCGGAACGCGAGGTGCTGACCGCGATTGGGCCGGTGCCGGTCAAGCTGCCCAAGGTTCGCGACCGCTCCGGCCAGGGCGTGAAGTTCAATTCGGCGATCGTCCCGCCCTATGTGCGGCGCTCGGCGAAACTCTCCGCGGCGCTGCCGTGGCTGTATCTCAAAGGGATCTCCAGCGGGGATCATGAGCGAGGCACTCTCGGTCCTGGTGGGCGAGGAGGCCAAAGGCTTGTCGGCGAACGTGGTGAGCCGGCGACACGCGCAATGGGCCGAGGAACATGCCGCGTGGAACCGGCGCTCCTTGAGCGGCAAGCGCTACGTGTACTGGTGGGTGGATGGCATTCACACCGGTCTGCGCGCCGAGGAATCGAGCGACGGCCAATGCCTGCTGGTCATCATCGGCGTGACCCCGGAAGGCCGCAAGGAGCGCGTGGCCATCGGTGATGGCCTGCGGGAATCGAAAGCATCCTGGCGCGAGCTGCTGCTGGATCTGAAGGCCCGAGGTCTGCAGCACGGCCCGCTGTTGGCCGTGGCCGACGGGGCGATGGGGTTGTGGGCGGCGCTGGAGGAGGTGTTTCCGGACAGCCGGGGCCAGCGCTGCTGGTTCCACAAGATGGGCAATGTGCTGAACGCACTGCCGAAATCGCTGCAAGGCAAGGCCAAGGCGGCGATGCAGGAGATCTGGATGGCCGCGACGCGCGCGGAGGCGAACAGGGCCTTTGACCGCCTGGTGCAGCACTACGGAGCCAAGTATCCGAAGGCTGTGGAAAAACTCGTCAGAGACCGCGATGCCCTGCTGGCCTTTTACGATTTCCCGGCAGAGCACTGGGTGCATCTGCGGACGACCAACCCGATCGAGTCGACGTTCGCCACCGTGCGTCACCGCACCACCCGGACGCGCAACTGCGTGACACGCGCAACCTTCCTGGGGCTCGCCTTCAAGCTGATGGAGGAAGCGGAAAAATCCTGGCGCCGGATCAAAGGCGCAGAACGAATTGAATTGTTGCTGAAGGGCATTCCCTTCAAAGACGGTGAAGCGGTGCTGGACAATCCACCGCTTCAACAGGAACTCGCCGCCTGAGGCTCAGACGAACGGATGACATACACCAGATTTGACAATAACTCCTAGACTACGCCCACGTTTCATGCGACGTGGGTGCCGGCGCATCGCGCCATAGGATAACTGACACGGATCAATGCGCGGCGCCCATCCGAGCCTAAGCCCATCCGAACCTAAGGTCAGTCCAAGGCAGGTCCAAAACATAGGTTCAAGCGCCCGGACCCGAACGCTTGACCTTTGCCCTGCGCACAGGTTTAGGCTGCACCGCAACAGAAGGAACGAGACGTGTCCAGCGAGCGCCGCACACCGAAGACCCTGTTGACCGTCTCCTCGCTCGCCGAACGCGCCGGTCTGTCGGTACACGTCGTCCGGCTGTACCTGCGACGGGGCCTGCTGCGTGCTTCGCGCCGCACCAGCGCCGGCTACCAGTTGTTCGACGAGGACGATGCCGAGCGCCTGCGCTTCATCCGCATCGCCCAGCGCCTCGGCTTCACGCTCGCCGAGATCGGCGAAATCGTCCGTCTCGGGCACAAAAGAGAAAGCCCGTGCCCCATCGTGCGCTCGACGATCCAGTCGCGCCTCGACGAGACCCGCCGGGAGCTCGACGATCTGCAGGTCATGCTGGAGCGCATGCAACACGCCGTCGCGCTGTGGAACGACCTGCCCGACGCAGTGCCAACCGGCAACGATATCTGCCACCTGATCACTGCGGTCGCCGGCAGTTGGCCGAGCGACCACTCCGCGAACATGCAGCCTGGCCGTGCGCGACGGCACCCCAAGGCGCGCTCCCAGCCGCGATGAGGCTCTCATGCTGGAGGCGAGGTGCCGGTAAAACGGGAACAATTGACGCGGGTCAATGCACGCGGGCCTGCTCCCGCTTCATCCTGCCGGCATGCTCACCGGCTCCGTGCGCTGCAGGGATGTGGAGTCGTCATTCAATGCAGCTTGGAAACCCGGCGCGCGAGCCGCGTGGCTACGGCCGCCGCAAGCCAACCGGTGGAGAGCAGCCGATGACCCGAGGCAAAGACCGGAGGATCCGCCGATGCTGAAGCCAGCGGATGCCACCCGCAACCACGCCGTCGCCGCCGGAACGGGCGCCATGCGGCGACAACTCCCGCATTGGATCGATCATCTGCCGCCCTGCAACGCGGCGTGCCCCGCGGGCGAGAACATCCAGGCCTGGCTCGATCTCGCACAGGCGGGCAAGTACCGGGCGGCCTGGGAAGCGCTGGTGCGCGACAACCCGTTGCCGGCCGTGCATGGACGGGTCTGTTACCACCCGTGCGAGACGAGCTGTAACCGTACCGAACTCGACGCGGCGGTGAGCATCCATGCGGTCGAGCGCTTCCTCGGCGACTTGGCGGCAACGGAGGGCTGGACGCTCCCGGTTGATGCGAAACCGAGCGGCAAGCGGGTGCTTGTCGTCGGCGCGGGCCCGAGCGGGCTGTCGGCCGCCTATCACCTCACGCGCCTCGGCCATGCCGTGGAAATCCACGAGGCGGGACCGCTCCCCGGCGGCATGATGCATTTCGGCATCCCGGCGTACCGTTTGCCGCGCGCAGACCTCTTGAAGGAGATCCGCCGGATCGAGCAAATGGGCGTCCGCATCATCCTCAACCACAGGGTCGAGGATCTGCTGGTGGAGAAAGCAGCCGGCGGCTTCGACGCCGCATTCGTCGCGATCGGGGCCCATGTCGCGAAACATGTCGACATCCCGGCGCGGGACGCCGCGCGCATGCTGGACGCGGTGGACTTTCTGCGCGGGGTCAGCACCGGCGAGCGTCCGCGCCTCGGACGGCGTGTCGTGATCTACGGCGGCGGCAATACGGCGATGGACGCCGCACGAACGGCGAAGCGTCTCGGCGCCGAGGAGGCGCTGATCGTCTATCACCGGGACCGCACCCAGATGCCGGCCCACGCCTTCGAGGCCGACGAGGCGCTCGCGGAGGGCGTCAAGATCCAGTGGCTGACGAGCATCAAGGAAGTGGCGGGCCCGTCGCTGACGGTGGAAGTCATGGAACTCGATGCCGATGGCAGGCCACATCCGACCGGGCGGATCGAAACGCTTGAGGCCGACGCGGTCGTGCTGGCGCTCGGCCAGCAGACCGACAGCGGTTTCCTCAAGCGCGTGCCGGGCGTCGAGTTCAAGTCGGACGGCATGGTGGTCGTCGGCCCGGACATGATGACCGGCCATCCCGGCATCTTCGCTGGCGGCGACATGGTGCCGAGCGAGCGCACGGTCACCGTCGCGGTCGGCCACGGCAAGCGCGCGGCCCGACATATCGATGCGTGGCTCCATGGCGCGACCTATCGGCGGCCGCCCAAGCATCCGCCGGTGACCTTCGACATGCTCGACCTGCCGGTATTCCTGGAAGCGGCCCGGCGCAGCGAGCCGGAACTGCCGTCGGCGGCACGGACATCCTTCGCCGAGGTCGTGCAGGGCCTCAGCGAGGCGGAGGCGCGGTTCGAAGCGGGCCGGTGCCTGTCGTGCGGCAACTGCTTCGAATGCGACAACTGCTTCGCCGCCTGTCCCGAGCAGGCGATCGCCCGTCTCGGGCGCGGGCGCGGCTACCGGGTCGAGCCCGAGCTGTGCACCGGCTGTGGCATCTGCTTCGAGCAGTGCCCCTGCCACGCCATCGAGATGAAGCCCGATGCCATACCCGCTGCGGCACCGCTCGGATCGCTGGGTGAACCCATTGCGCCGCAGCGTTTCCGGCTCCGGGAGTGACGGACGCGGCAAGGAGAACGCGAGTCATGGAGCGCACGACCCTGGACGGCAATGCGGCCGTCGCGCACGTCGCCTATCGCGTCAACGACGTCTGCGCGATCTATCCCATTACGCCGTCCTCGCCGATGGCCGAGCTCGCCGACGAATGGTCGGCGGAGGGCCGGACCAACCTCTGGGGCGCGGTGCCGATCGTCCAGCAGATGCAGGCGGAAGGCGGCGCCGCGGGCGCGGTGCACGGTTCGCTGCAGGCGGGCGCGCTGACCACCACCTTCACCGCCTCCCAAGGCCTGCTGTTGATGATGCCGAACATGTTCAAGATCGCGGGCGAGCTCACGCCCTGTGTCTTCCACGTGGCGGCCCGTTCGCTCGCGACCCAGGCTCTTTCGATCTTCGGCGACCATTCCGACGTCATGGCGGTGCGCAGCACCGGCTTTGCCCTGCTCGGCGCCGGATCGGTGCAGGAGGCGCACGATCTTGCGCTGGTGGCGCAGGCGGCGACGCTCGAAGCGCGCGTGCCGTTCGTCCATTTCATGGACGGCTTCCGCACCTCGCACGAGGTCAACACGGTCGCGATGCTGTCGGACGCGCAGATCCGCGCCATGATCGACGACGAGCGGGTGCGCGCCCACCGTCAGCGGGCGCTGAGCCCCGAGCGCCCCGTGACGCGTGGCACGGCGCACAACCCGGACACGTTTTTCCAGGCCCGCGAGACGGTGAACCCGTTCTACCTTGCAACGCCGGCCATCGTGCAGCGCGCCATGGACCGGCTGGCGGAACTGAGCGGCCGGCGCTACCGCCTGTTCCGCTATGACGGCCACGCAGAGCCCGAGCGCGTGGTCGTGGCAATGGGCTCGGCGGCCGAGACCCTGCGGGCGACGGCCGCCCACCTGGCAGGCCGGGGCGAGCGCGTGGGTGTGCTGCAGGTGCTGCTCTACCGCCCCTGGTCGGCAAAGGACTTTCTCGACGCGCTGCCGGCAAGCGTGCGCCGGGTCGCGGTGCTCGACCGTACCAAGGAGCCGGGGGCGCCGGCCGAACCGCTCTGCCTCGACGTGGCGCAGACGCTGGCGGATGCCGCCGCGCGCGGCGCGCGCCCGAATCTGCCGCTGGTGGTCGGCGGCCGCTACGGTCTGGGATCCAAGGACTTCACGCCGGCGATGGCCAAGGCCGTGTTCGACCACCTCAGGAACGACCAGCCTCGCGCCGGCTTCACCGTCGGCATCACCGACGACGTCTGCGGCACCAGCTTGGCCGTAGAGCCTGGCTTCGAGATCGAGCCGCCGGGCACAACGCGAGCCCTCTTCTTCGGCCTCGGCTCGGACGGGACGGTCGGGGCGAACAAGAACAGCGTGAAGATCCTGGCGGAGGACCCGGAGCGCTATGCGCAGGGGTATTTCGTCTATGACAGCCACAAATCCGGCGCCGAGACGATCAGCCATCTGCGCTTCGGCAATACGCCGATCGCGGCGCCTTATCTTGTTGCCTCAGCCGAATTCATCGGCGTGCACCGATTCGAGTTCCTCGACAAGCTGGATGTCTTGCGCCACGCCCGCGACGGCGCAACCGTCCTCCTCAACGCGCCTTACGATCCGGCCGACGTCTGGAACCATCTGCGCCGGCCGGTGCAGCGGCACATCCTGGACAAGCGGCTGCGCCTGTTCGTCATCGACGCAAGCGGGGTGGCGCAGCGCCTGGGGCTGGGGCCGCGGGTGAACACGATCCTGCAGACCTGCTTCTTCACGATCAGCGGCGTACTGCCGCGCGAGGAAGGCATCCGCCGCATCCGCAAGGCGATCGAGCAGAGCTACGCCGACAAGGGCCGCGCGATCCTGGAGAAGAACTTTGCCGCCGTGGACGCTGCGCTCGATCACTTGCACGATGTCGTCTTGCCCGATTCCGTCACCTCGGCGGAAGAGCTGCGCGTGTTCGTGCCGCCGGACGCGCCGGACCCGATGAGGCGCATCGCGGCCCTGCAATTCGCCGGCCGGGGCGACGAGATTCCGGTCAGCGCCATTCCGGCGGACGGCAGCTACGCCGGCGGCACGACGCAGTACGAGAAGCGCAATATCGCCTTCGAGGTGCCCGTCTGGAAGCCGGAGCTCTGCATCCAGTGCGGCCAATGCGGCATCGTCTGCCCGCACAGCGTCATCCGCGCCAAGTCCTTCGACGCCGCTCTGCTGGACGGAGCGCCAGAGGGCTTTCTCGCGGCACCGGTCAATGCGCGCGGCTATCCCGACAAGCGCTTCACGCTGCAGATCGCGGTCGAGGACTGCACCGGTTGCGGCCTCTGCATCGATCACTGCCCGGCCCACGACCCGCTCGATCCGGGCGTCAAGGCCATCAACCTCAGCGACCGGCGACCGCAGATCGAGCCGGGACGGCGCGACCTCGCCTTCTTCGAGACCTTACCGGAACACGCCCGCGAACATGTGGATCTGCATCTCGCGCGCGGGCTGCAGTTCGTGCGGCCGCTGTTCGAGTTCTCCGGCGCCTGCGCCGGCTGTGGCGAGACCCCGTATCTCAAGCTCCTGTCGCAACTGTTCGGCGATCGCCTGCAGATCGCCAACGCCACTGGCTGCACGTCGATCTTTGGCGGCAACCTGCCGGCGCTGCCGTGGCGGCCCGGTCCCGACGGACGAGGCCCCGCCTGGAACAACAGCCTGTTCGAGGACAACGCCGAGTTCGGCTTCGGCATGCGTCTTGCGGTCGACCAGCAGGTCGCGATGGCGCGGGCGCTGGTCCGCGCCATGGCCGATCGCCTCGGGCCGCGGCTTGCCGAGGAGATCCTCGACGCGCCGCAGCGCACCGACAGCGAGATCGTGGCCCAGCGGGCGCGGGTCGAGGCGCTGCGGCGCGCGCTGGCCGGGGCGACCGACGGCCCGGCCCAGGACCTCGGCGCGCTCGCGGAGTATCTGGTGCGCCGGAGCCTCTGGATCGTGGGCGGCGACGGGTGGGCGTACGACATCGGCGCCGGTGGCCTGGACCATGTCCTGGCCCAAGACCGCGATGTCAATGTCCTGGTGCTGGACACGGAGGTCTATTCCAACACCGGCGGCCAGGCGTCGAAGGCGACACCGCTCGGGGCCGCGGCGAAGTTCGCGGCTGCCGGCAAGCGCACGCCGCGCAAGGACCTGGCGCTGCAGGCGATCGCCTCGGGATACGTCTACGTCGCGCAGATCGCGCTCGCCGGCAGCCCGGAGCAGACGATCCAGGCGCTGCGCGACGCGGAGGCGTACGAGGGACCGTCGCTCGTCCTCGCCTACAGCCAGTGCATCGCGCATGGGCTGAAGCTCAACCTGCGGGACGGCATGAAGCAGCAGCGCCGGGCGGTGGCGAGTGGCTACTGGCCGCTCTTCCGCTACGATCCACGGATGCGGCGCGCCGGTATGAACCCGTTCCGGCTCGACAGCACCCGGCCGCGGCTGCCGCTGGAGGACTTCACCTACCAGGAGCTGCGTTACCGCATGCTCACGCAAACCCGGCCCGAAGAGGCGCAGATGCTGCTGCGCCAGGCCCAGGCGGCAGTCGATGAGCGCTACCGGATCTACGAGGACCTGGCGGCGCGAGACGGAACGCGTTTCCATCCCTTCTGGCAGGAAGAAGGGGTTGTCGAGGGTCCGGCGACCGAAGCCAGGGAAGCCACCCAATGACACTCGAAACCACCTATCTCGGTCTCACTCTCGCCCACCCCATCATTGCGGGCGCCTCGCCCCTGTCGGCCACGCTCGACGGCATCCGGCGGCTCGAGGATGCCGGTGCGGCGGCCATCGTGACCGCCACGCTTTACGAAGAGGAACTCGTCGCCCAGGAAGAGGCGCTGGAGGCGGTCGCTGTGGTCGGGGCGGAAAGCCATCCGGAGGTGGCGAGCTATCTGCCGCCGCTCCGCGGGTATCGCAACCCGCGCGCGGCGCATGTCGAGACGGTCCGACGCGCTGCCGAGAGCGTCTCGGTGCCGCTGATCGCGAGCCTCAACGCGACCACGCGCGAGGGCTGGACCCGCATGGCGGCGGAGCTCGAAGCCGCGGGCGTCGCGGCAATCGAGCTCAATCTCCACCGCGTTCCGACCGACCCGGCCGAGACGTCCACGCACATCGAGCAGCAACTGCTCGAGACCGTGCGCGCAGTATGCGCTAGCGTGACGGTCCCGGTCGCCGTGAAGCTCGGGCCGTATTTCACAGCGCCGATCCACCTGGCCCATGCACTCGCCGAAGCGGGGGCTCAAGGCCTCGTCCTGTTCAACCGGTTCTACGAGCCCGACATCGATCTGGAGACGGCGACGTTTCGCCCCACGCTGGAGTCGTCGACCCGGGAAGACATTCGGCTCCCACTGAGGTGGATGGCCTTGCTGGCCGGAAAGGTGCCGCTCAGTCTTGGCGCTTCGGGGGGAGTTGAGGAAGCCGCCGAGGTGGCGAAATACCTGCTCGCCGGCGCCGACGCGGTGCTGACCGTCTCGGCGCTGCTGCGGCATGGGCCTGGACATCTGACGCATCTGGTCGGTGGACTCACCGAGTGGTTGGAAGGGCACGGCGCCGCGTCGGTGGCGGAAATCCGCGGGCGCATGAGCGCCCATCGGCTCGCGCATCGCGAGCTGCTGCTGCGCGCGCAGCCGACCCGGACATTGCTTCTGGAGTGCCCCTGCCAGGTCAGTAGGAAGGCTTCGCCAGACGTGCGGGCTCCATACAGGTAGAGGAGGACGATGATGAAAGCACTCGTTTATCAAGGGCCGGGCAAGAAGGCGCTGGAGGATCGGCCGATCCCTGAAGTCAAGGCGCCGACCGACGCCGTCGTGAAGATCGTCAAGACGACGATTTGCGGCACCGACCTGCATATTCTCAAGGGCGACGTCCCGACCTGCAGCCCTGGCCGCATTCTCGGGCACGAGGGGGTCGGCGTGGTCGAGAAGACCGGCCCGGGCGTTGCCACATTTCGCCCTGGAGACCGCGTTCTCATCTCCTGCATCTCGGCGTGCGGCAAATGCGAATATTGCCGGCGCGGGATGTACTCGCACTGCACCACCGGCGGCTGGATCCTCGGCAACGAGATCGACGGGACCCAGGCCGAATATGTGCGGATCCCGCATGCGGACACCAGCCTCTATCCGATCCCCGCGGGCGCCGACGAAGAGGCGCTCGTGATGCTGAGCGATATCCTGCCGACCGGCTTCGAGTGCGGCGTGCTCAACGGCAGGGTCGAGCCGGGCAGCACGGTTGCCATCGTCGGCGGCGGCCCGATCGGTCTTGCGGCGCTCCTCACGGCGCAGTTCTATTCGCCAGCCGAGATCATCGTGATCGACCTGGACGACAATCGTCTGCAGGTGGCCAAGCGCTTCGGCGCGACGGCAACGGTCAACGCCGCCGGCGGCAAGGCGGCCGAAACGGTGATGAAGATGACCGGCGGACGCGGTGTCGATACGGCCATCGAAGCGGTGGGGGTGCCGGCGAGCTTCGCCACCTGCGAGGACATCGTGGCGCCAGGCGGCACCATCGCCAATGTCGGCGTGCATGGCGCCAAGGTGGATCTGCACCTGGAACGCCTGTGGTCGCGGAACATCACCATCACCACGCGGCTGGTCGATACCGTCACCACGCCTATGCTGCTCAAGACCGTGCAGTCTCGGAAGATCGATCCCAAGCAGCTCATCACCCATCGCTTCAAGCTCGATCAGATCCTCGACGCCTACGACACCTTTGGGCGGGCAGCGAGCACCCATGCGCTCAAGGTGATCGTCGAGGCATAGCAAGGGGATTCGGACGCGCGGACGTGTGGAGGTGCAACGGAGAGCGCCGAGGCGATCGGCCAACCTGTCGTCTTGCGGTAGGTCCGGAACATGGGCGGAACATGGGTTCGAGCGCCGGGACCCGAACGTTTGACCTGTGCGCTGCGCGCAGGTTTAGGCTGCACCGCAACACAAGGAAGGTTGCCGCAGGAGACGTTTCCGTCGCTGCTCTCTGTGCTTCCCCTGCAGCGTGCCCGAGTCCGCAGCTCCCCTTACGAAACCCGGCGTACGAGCCACGCCGCAGGAGGGTCACATGAATCACGACAGTCACCATCAGACCGGTGGCGATCGCCCTCGCGGGCTGCCCAGGCGCGGCGGCGCCGCTTTCAACATCGGGCTCGCTGGGCTGCTCGGCATCGGCGCGTACTTCCTCTGGACAGAACACCGCGCGCATCTGGGCAGCATCCTGATCTGGGGCCTGCTGCTGGCCTGCCCGCTGATGCACTTCTTCATGCACGGCAGCCACGGCGGTCATGACGACCACCGCCACCCTGACGAGCGCACGCCGCCGAACCACTCCGGGCACGCCGGCACGCCCAAGCAGGAGAACTGACATGCACGAACAAGCCTCCGCCTACGGCCTGTGGCTGCTGGTCGCCGTCAACTCGGCGCTGTTCATCTTCTTCGCGTTCAGCTTCGCGCCGCCGAAGACTTCGCGCGACTGGCGCAGCCTGGGCGCGTTCTCGGCGTTCGATCCCGGTACGGGACTGGGCGTGATCGCCACCCTGACCGCCGTCGTCGCATTCCTGTCCGCCAGCCAGGACATCGTCCTCGATGCCTGGCGACGCGAACTCCTCCCGGACGAGGAACTGGGGCTCGGAAACAGTCTCTTCGTCAACGGCTACCGGGTCGCTGCACTCGTTCCCGGTTCGCTCGCGCTGTTTCTCGCCGATCGGATCCCCTGGTGGCAGGTCCTTCTGGTCGTCGCTGCCTGAGAAGACGGTCGTTTGGGTGACTGTTCTAGGCTCCTTATTCGTTTGTCCATGTCGGCCATGCCCGTTTTGACCCCCACAATATCCGTGCGGATTTCCTCCACTCCTCCGCTCACCCTCTCACTCCACTTACTCCAAACACTCAACCCACTCCGCTCACTCCACTCACTCACTCACTCACTCTCACACTCACTCACTC
>PKCW01000075.1 GCA_002862965.1 Pseudomonadota bacterium | reverse complement strand
TGAACACTTCCTACGCCTCGGGCACCACGGCCACGCTGGTGACGGGTGCGGAGTGCGGAGCAAATCGCGTGGCGGCAGGCTTCGAGGCGCGAGCATCCCAAAGCCGCACCACGCCGTCGCTTGCGCCGGAATCCCCAGATCCGGCTGCACAATCCGGAACTCGAGCGGCGACTCATCCGCAGCCGCATCCTGCTGGCGACCGTGCTCGCATCGGTCTGGCTGCTCGGCACCGGTCTGCGCCTCTATGACCTGCAGGTGCATTCCCACGCGCATTTCGCCACCCTGTCGCAGGGCAACCGGGTGCGCTTGCGGCCCCTGCCGCCGCCGCGTGGACTCATCTACGACCGCCAGGGCATCCTGCTGGCCGAGAATCTGCCGTCGTTCCGGCTGGAGATCGTGCCCGAGGACGTTCCCGATCTGCCCCGGACGCTGGAGCGCCTGTCCCGGCTGGTCGAAATCACCCCGCGGGACCGCGAGCGCTTCGAGCGCGAACGCAGGCGCAGCCGGCCGTTCGACGCCATCCCCCTGCGCCATCGCCTGACCGACGAGGAAGTGGCGCGGCTGGCCATCGACCGGATTCATTTCCCCGGTGTCGACATCCGCGCCGATCTCACGCGCCACTATCCGTTCGGCGCCAGCACGGCCCATGTGATCGGCTATACGGGCGCCGTGGACGAGCGCGATCTGCGCGATGTCGCGGAAGGCACTTACGCCGGCTTGACCGAGGCGGGACGGAACGGCGTCGAACGGTCCTATGAGACCGAGCTGCGCGGGGTGACCGGCTACGAGCAAGTCGAGGTCAACGCCCAGGGACGCACCGTCCGCGTGCTCGAGAGCCGGGCCTCCGTGGCCGGCCAGAACCTTTACCTGAGCCTCGACATCCGCTTGCAGCGCGCCGCCGAGGCGGCGCTGGCCGGGCGGCGCGGCGCGATCGTGGCCATCGCCCCGGACAGCGGGGAGATCCTCGCGCTGGTGAGCGAGCCCGCCTACGACGCCAACCTGTTCATCGGCGGGATCTCGGCCGAGAACTATCAGTCGCTGAGCAAGGATCCGGGTCGGCCGCTGTTCAACCGCAGCATTCTCGGCCAGTACCCGCCCGGCTCGACCATCAAGCCCCTTCTGGGTGTCGCGGATCTGGCCAGCGGGCAACCGCTGGGGCCTGGCGGGGTCTATTGCGCCGGGTTCGTGAAGCTGCCCAATCAGGAGCGGCGTTACCGCGACTGGAAACGCAGCGGACACGGCCATACCGACCTGCGCCGCGCCATCGCCGAGTCCTGCGACGTCTATTTCTACCAGCTCTCGCTGGAACTGGGCATCGACCGGATCCATGACACGCTGGTGGCGTTCGGCCTGGGACACCAGACCGGCGTCGATCTGCCCGGTGAACGGGGCGGGCTGGTGCCTTCCAAGGCCTGGAAGCAGCGCGCGCGCAAGCAGCCGTGGTACATCGGCGAAACGCTGGTGAACGCCATCGGCCAAGGCTACAACCTCGCCACGCCGCTGCAGCTCGCGCAGGCCGCCGCCACCCTGGCGCGGCGCGGGCAGGTGCTTGCGCCCCGCATCGTCAGGGCGCGCGAGGATGTCGCGAGCGGCCGTTACGTCCCGCTGACGCCGGTGCCCGGTACGGCGGTTGCGTTCGGCGCGCCGGGCCAATGGGAAACGGTGATCGACGCCATGCATGATGTGGTGCAGACGCCCGGCGGGACCGCCTTTGGGAGCGGCCGCGGCGCGCCTTATGCCTATGCCGGCAAGACCGGGACGGCGCAGGTGTTCGGGCTGGGCAGCGAGGAGGAATACGTGGAGGAAAACGTCGCGGCGCATTTGCGCGATCACGCGCTGTTCCTCGGGTTTGCGCCGCAGCACGCTCCGGCCATCGCGATCGCCGTCGTCGTGGAGCACGGCGGCAGCGGCGGTCACACGGCCGCGCCCATCGCCCGGCAGGTGCTCGATGCCTATCTGGTCCACGAGGAGCCCACGCCATGAACCGCACACTGTACGAAACGGGCGGCGGCCTGCGCACGCCGCTGCGTGACTGGCCCACCTCGCTGCATCTGGATCTGCCGCTGTTGGCGTTGCTGGGCGCCCTGTCCGGGGTGGGCCTCATGATCCTCTACAGCGCGGGCGGCGCCGACATGGATCTGCTGGTGCGCCAGTTGATCCGCCTGGGGCTGGCTTTTGCAGTGATGTTCGCCCTGGCGCAGGTGCCCAGCGACTGGCTGTACCGGCTGGCGCCCATCCTCTACGGCGCCAGCCTGGTGTTGCTGATCCTCGTCATGCTGCTGGGGGACATCGGCAAGGGGGCGCAGCGCTGGCTGGATCTGGGTGTGGTCCGCTTCCAGCCGTCGGAACTGATGAAGCTCGCCATGCCGCTGATGATCGCCCGCTATCTGCAGGATCGCGGCATACCGCCGCAGGGCTGGGACGTGCCCATCGTGCTCGCGCTGATCGGCGGGCCCGTGCTGCTGATCGCCGAGCAGCCGGATCTGGGTACGGCCGTGCTGGTGATGACGGCGGGCGTGGCGGTGCTGTTTCTGGGCGGCCTGGCGTGGCGCTGGATCATCGCCCTGGCGGCGGCGCTCGGAGCGGCCCTGCCGCTGGTCTGGGCCTTGATGCACGACTATCAGCGGCAGCGCGTGCTCACGCTCCTCGATCCGGAAGCCGATCCGCTGGGCACCGGCTATCACATCATCCAGTCCAAGATCGCGCTGGGCTCGGGCGGGCTGTTCGGCAAGGGCTGGCTGAACGGCAGCCAGGCGCATCTGCAGTTCCTGCCCGAAGGCACGACCGACTTCATCTTCGCGGTCTACGGGGAGGAATTCGGGCTCATCGGCCTGCTGCTGCTGCTGGGGATCTATTTCGCGGTCACGGCGCGTGGCCTGCAGATCGCGACCAACGGGCAGAACGGCTTCGAGCGGCTGCTCGCCGCCAGCCTGAGTTTCACCTTTCTGTTCTATGTGTTCGTCAACACCGGCATGGTCAGCGGCGTCCTGCCCGTGGTCGGCGTCCCGCTGCCGCTCGTCAGCTACGGCGGCACCTCGATGGTGACCCTGCTGGCGGGCTTCGGTATGCTCATGTCGATCCAGACCCACAAGAAGATGCTCGCACCATGAATCGATTGGCCGGATACGCCTGGGCGGTGTTGTTGGGCGCCCTTCCCGCTGCCGGACCGGCGGCGCCCCCTGCCGCAGCGCCCCCGACGGTGGCATCGGACTGGATCGATCCGGCGCAAGGCGAAGCCTTGGTGCGCCGCCTGGCAGAGCGACAGGGCGTGCCGGAGGCGACGGTGCGGACCTTGCTCGGCGAGGCGGTTTTCCGTCAGGACATCATCGACGCCATCACGCGGCCTTACGAGGCCAAGCCCTGGCATCAGTACCGGGCGCTGTTCCTGACGCCCGCCCGCATCAACGGCGGCGTGGCGTTCTGGCAAGCCAACCAGGCCCTGCTCGAGCAAGCATCGGCGCGTTACGGGGTGCCGCCCGAGATCATCGTCGCCATCATCGGCGTGGAAACGCAGTTCGGGCGCAACCTCGGGCGCTATCGGGTGCTCGACGCGCTGGCGACGCTGGGATTCGCCTATCCGCCGCGCAGCCCGTTTTTCCTGGGCGAGCTGGAGCAGTTCTTCACGCTGACCCAGGAGGAACATCTGGATCCGCGCCAGACGCTGGGATCCTATGCGGGCGCCATGGGCATGGGACAGTTCATCCCCAGCAGCTATCGCGCCTATGCCGTCGACTTCGACGGCGACGGCCAGCGCAACCTCTGGCAGACGGCCGACGCCATCGGCAGCGTGGCCAACTACTTCGCCCGCCACGGCTGGAAGAAAAACGGGCCCGTCGCCGTTCCGGCCGATGCCGGCACGCCGGAGGCGCAAGCCCTGGGCAGCCAGAAACGGGAGACCCCGCACACGGTCGCCAGCCTTCGGCAGACCGGCGTCCGGACCGCTGCAGCCCTGCCCGGCGACTTGCCGGCCAACCTCCTCATGCTCGATCAGGAAACCGGCCCCGAGTACTGGGTCGCCCTGCCCAACTTTTACGTCATCACGCGATACAACCAGAGCGTGCTGTATGCCATGGCCGTCTTCCAGTTGAGCCAGGAGATCCGCCGTGGCCACGACGCGCAGACCTGAGCCGCGGCGCGGCCATGCGGGATTCCCGCGCCCGCCGGCAGGGCTGTGGATCGCCCTGTCGGCAGTCCTGTGGCTCACCGCCTGCGGCCAGATTCCGCGCGAGCCGGTGCGTCACGCACCGCTGAGCCCGCCTGTCCCGCAGGCCAGGGCGTCTTACCCGGACGCTGTGCCCCGGGTCGAGCCACGCAGCCGACTCGGCAATCCGCCCTATTACGTCGTGGACGGGCGCCGCTATGTGGTGCTCGACACGGCGCATGGTTTCCGCGAGCGCGGCATCGCCTCGTGGTACGGACCGGACTTCCACGGCAAGTACGCCTCGAACGGCGAATCCTACGACATGCATGCCATGACCGCCGCGCACAAGACCCTGCCGCTGCCGTCCTATGTGCGCGTCACCAATCTGGAAAACGGCCGTAGCGCCATCGTGCGGGTGAACGATCGCGGTCCCTTCGTGGGCACCCGCGTCATCGACCTGTCCTTTGCCGCTGCGACCCGGCTCGGTGTGGTGCAGAAAGGCACGGCGCCGGTGGAAATCGCCGTCGTCGAGCCGGGTGAGGCTGGCGTTACCGTGGTCGATGCCGGACCGCGCCCGGTCGAGGGCAAGCCGCGCATGTACCTTCAGACCGGCGCGTTCTCTCAACGCGAAAACGCCGAGCGCATGCGTCAACGGCTCCTGCTGGCCCAGCTCGGGCCGGTCGACATCCGCAGCGAGCCGTCCGGTGGCCAGGCGGTCCACAAGGTCTGGGTGGGCCCGTTTGCCGATGTCGCGGCCCTGGACGCCGTCAGTGCGAAGCTCGAAGACATCGGCATCCGCGATGCGAGGCCGACCATCGACTGAGATGGCGCGTGCAAGCCAGCGCTGCGCAGATGCGCCGTTGCCATGTGCGGCGCGTCACGACATTCCGTCGACAAGCGCGACGTCATCGCACTAGGCCGATGCTCAGTCTGGTCGGGCAGCGGCGTTTCATTCGTCCGTGCCCCTCGGCTCGAGCGTGATGGTCATCGCGGGGAGCGCGACGTGTAGGCGCTGCCGCACGCCAGGCGTTTTTTCCGGGAAGCTCACGTCCACGCTGAAGCCCGCCGGCGTGATGGCAAGCGTGTCCTTGAAATATTCGATCGGCGCTTCACCGACCCAGAACAGGGTTTCGGGGAGCCTGTCTGCAACCACGAAGGCAGGCAGCCCACCATAAAAACTGCTGCCCTTGATGATGGGGTGCGATTTTCCATTGCGTAGATCGACGACGGTGAGCTCCGTCAGATCACCCGATTCATCACCAAATCCGGCACAGGACGACGACCACTCATAGACATCGATCGCGGTATTACACGTCAGGATCATCCAGTCCTGACCGACGAACACGGCATTGGGCCGGCTTGCCTTGACGAGTCGTTCATTCCCTTCAGTCTCGCCGCCGCCTTTGTCCACCCACGTTCGCCGAAACGCATACATCTGGCAGGGTGCCGAGCGGTCGCCTTGCGGACAGGTGACGATCAGGGGCGGAGCGGCTGGGTAGTTGAGCAGCAGCCGCGCCCCGCGCGCTTCGGGAAGGCGCCAGATGCTTTCGGATTCGGGCAGGATGGCGATCTTCAAGGACAAGGTCCCGTCCGTGCGCCATTGCTGTGACAATTGCTTCTCGCCAGGCTTCAGCACGAGCCAGTCGTGGTCTGCAAAAATCTGCGAGTTTACGTTATCGAAATAGTCCCCATCCGATTCCACGGGAAAGGTAAACCAGCCTTTGGCCCCGGCAATGTTCTCCGCGTAAACCCACTCCTGAATCCTATCGATGCGGGTTTCGGGCTCCTCGCCGATATAACGGACCTGATAGGAGGTCGGCGAAAAAGAGGATTCCTCATCGCCGTATCCCATGTCTTTCACGTAGACCGATCCGCGATACCAATATTCGACGACATACCCGTCCGGTATGGGATGGTCATAGAGGTAGTGGAGCGTGTCACCTGATTTCAATGTGAGAGGCGCCCCGGGACCGTAATCCAGGATCACGTCTCGAACGACCTGGAGCGGGAGGGGCTCTGGATTGATGGCGATGCCTTTATGGGCGTAGAACAACTCGCCCGGCCGCAGCTTGAAGACGACCGGTGAGTTCAGGTCATGCTCGACGTGGACCTCAATGTCGCGACTGGCGGCAAAAACATCGCCATAGCCGTAGGAGTCTTTGGAGCCACTCAACGCGCCGGAGTCGGTAACGTAAGGCGTCGGTGGGCGGCCCGAGTGGCAGCCGGCCAGCAGTGCCATCGCCAAGACCCTTATCCAGGCGACCGGGAGGACGCGAGGACGGGTTTCCCGGTCATCTAGGCGAGGTTTGTCTTTGTCACGGAGCGTGATTTCAGCGTGTCGCATGGCCATGGCTCCGCTTGGAGAACATGGCGCCGAGTTTAGTCGCGCCTGATGACCCCTTGAAAGCAGGACAAACGATTAAGCCGTTCAGGCTGCCGAGGCATCGTCCAGCGGAAAATGGCAGCGCACGGCGCGATCGGCGCCCAAGGGCCGCAGCGCCGGCGCCTCGGTGTGGCAGCGCGCCTGGGCGCGTGGGCAGCGCGGATGGAAGGCGCAGCCCGGCGGCGGATCGAGCGGCGAGGGCAGGTCGCCGGCCACCGGCACCCGCAGCGGCGCGCCGGGCCGCGCCTCGGGCACGGCGTCGAGCAGGCCGCGGGTGTAGGGATGCCGGGGCGCGGCGAAGATCGCCGCCGTCGGTCCGGTTTCCACGGTCCGGCCCAGATACAGGACCTGCACGCGGTGGCTGATGTGGCGCACCACGGCCAGATCGTGGGCGATGAAGACCAGCCCCAGCCCCTGTTCCGCCTGCAGGTCCTGCAGCAGGTTGACGATCTGCCCCTGGATGGAGACATCGAGCGCCGAGACCGGCTCGTCGCACACCAGCAGCTTTGGACGCAGCATCAGCGCCCGGGCAATGCCGATGCGCTGGCATTGCCCCCCTGAGAACTCGTGCGGATAGCCGTTCAGCGCGGCGGCGCCCAAGCCCACGCGCTCCAGCAGCGACAGCGCGCGGGCACGCACCGCGAGCGGCGTCATGGACGGCTCGTGCACGCGCAGCGGCTCGGCGAGGATCTGGCCCACGGTCATGCGTGGATCGAGGCTGGCGAGCGGGTCCTGGAACACCATCTGCGCATGACGGCGGTGGGCGCGCAGGGCCCGCGCGGAAAGGCTCGTCAGATCGATCCCGGCGAGCATCACCCGGCCACGGGTGATGGGCGTCAGGCCCAGCAGGGCGCGGCCCAAGGTGGACTTGCCGCAGCCCGATTCACCCACGATGCCCAGTGTTTCGCCGGCCGCGAGGTTAAGGCTCACTTCCTCTACCGCCCTGAGCGCGCGCCCCCGATGCAGGAGGCCGCCGCCGATGCGGTAGTGCACGGCCAGGTCCTGCGCATCCAGCAGCCGCGCGGCACTCATGGCGCCTCTCCCGTCGCAGCGGACGCTTCCGGCGGCTGCCAGTGGCAGCGCCGGCCGCGCGTGGCGGACTCCTCGGTCCACGCGGGATGCACGGTCGAGCACACCGCCATGGCGTGGCGGCAGCGCGGCGTGAAGGCGCAGCCCGGCGGGCGGGCGCGCGGATCGGGCGGCTGGCCGGCGAGCGTGGCCAGGCGCGCGCCATGCTGGCGGGCGGGCAGGGACGCGAGCAGCCCCTGCGTGTAGGGATGGCGCGGATGGGCGAGCAGCTCGGCGACCGGGCCCTGCTCGACGCCTTCCCCGGCGTACATGACCAGCATGCGGTCGCAGACGGCGGCGACCACGCCCAGATCGTGGGTGATCAGCAGCATGGCCGTGCCCAGATCGCGCCGCAGTGCCGCGAGCAGATCGAGGATCTGCGCCTGGACGGTGACATCGAGCGCCGTGGTGGGTTCATCGAGGATCAGCAACTCGGGCCGCGGCAGCAGCGCCATGGCGATCATCACCCGTTGGCGCATGCCGCCGGAAAGCTCGTGCGGATACTGATCGAGTCGTCGCCGGGCGTCGGTGATGCGCACCGCCTCGAGCATCTGCAACGCCTCGGCGCGCGCCTCGCGGCGCGACCGGCTGCGGTGCAGCACGAGCGTCTCGGTCATCTGGCGCTCGATGGTGAGGTAGGGGTTGAGCGCCGTCATCGGGTCCTGGAACACCACACCGATGCGCGCCCCCCGGATGCGGCGCAGCACATGCTCGGGCTGGCCGAGCAGCGGCGCGCCGGCGAGCGTCGCCGTGCCCGTGGCGCGGCCGTTGTCGGCGAGCAGGCCGAGCAGGGCCATGGCGCTCTGGGTCTTGCCGGAACCCGACTCGCCCACCAGCGCCAGCGCCTCGCCGCGCTCGAGCGTAAAGCCGACCTCGCGCACAGCCTCCACCGGCCCGCTGTCGGTTGCAAAGCGCACGGCCAGATCGTGCACCACGAGCAGGGGCACGGCTTGCGCCGCCGGGGCCGCGTTCATCGTTCGTGCTCCGGCTGGACGGGTGGCCATCGGCGCTGCATCAGCGGTCCTTGGGGTCCAGCGCATCGCGCAGACCGTCGCCGAGAAAGTTGAAACAGAACAGCGTCAGGGCCAGGAACAGCCCCGGGAAGATCAGCAGCCAGGGGCCGGCTTCCATCTGCTGGGCGCCGTCGTTGACCAGTGCGCCCCAGCTGGTGAAGGGCTCCTGCACCCCGAGGCCGAGAAAGCTCAGGAAGGATTCGACCAGGATCACCTGCGGGATGGTCAGCGTGACGTAGACCACCACGACACCGAGCAGGTTGGGCACGATGTGCTTGGCGATGATGCGCCAGCCAGGCGCGCCGTAGGCCTTGGCGGCGAGGACGAATTCGCGCTCGCGCAGCGACAGAGTCTGGCCGCGCACGATGCGCGCCATGTCCAGCCAGTTCACCGCCCCGACGGCGATGAAGATCAGGAAGATGTTGCGCCCGAAGAACACCATGAGCAGGATCACGAAGAACATGAAGGGCAGCGCGTAGAGGATGTCGACCACGCGCATCATGAAGGCGTCGATCCGCCCGCCGACATAACCCGCGGTGGCGCCCCAGGCGACGCCGATGAGCAGGCTGACCAGCGTCGCCGACAGGCCGACCAGCAGCGAGATGCGCCCGCCGTGCAGCGTGCGCACCAAGAGATCGCGGCCGAGAAAATCGGTGCCGAACCAGTGTCCGCCGGCGAGCGTGGGAGCCAGCAGGATGGCGTCCCAGTCGCTGCCGTCGAAGGCATGGGGGCTGAGGAGCGGCCCGACGGTCACCGCCAGCACCAGCAGGCCGAGCAGCACGAGGCTGGTCATCGCCGCACGGTTGCGCCGCAGCCGGCGCAGGGCGTCGCTCCACAGCCCGCGCCCCACGGGTTGCGCCACATCCGGCTTGGGCGCCGCCGCGCTCATGCGCCGTACCTCACGCGCGGGTCGAGCAGGGCGTAGAGCAGGTCCACCAGGAAATTGAAGGCGATGATGAGCGCGCCGTAGAACACCACCACGCCCATCACCAGCGTGTAGTCGCGGT
This sequence comes from Pseudomonadota bacterium, assembly GCA_002862965.1. GTDB lineage: Bacteria > Pseudomonadota > Gammaproteobacteria > UBA5335 > UBA5335 > Macondimonas. The sequence continues at coordinate 12,579 of PKCW01000075.1, read as the reverse complement.
TGAGCGCGCCCTGCACGAAATAGCGCCCCAGGCCCGGGATGCCGAAGATTGCCTCGATGACGACCGAGCCCGTGATGACGCCGGCGAGCGCCGGGCCGAGGAAGGAGACGACGGGCAGCAACGTGGGTTTCAGCGCGTGGCGGATCAGGATCAGCCCCACCGGCAGGCCCTTGGCGCGCGCCGTGCGGATGAAGGGGCTGCGCCAGACCTCGATCAGGCTGGCGCGCGTGAGCCGCGCGATGTAGGCCAGAAGCGGCAGCGCCAGCGCCGTCACCGGCAGGACCCAGGCGCGCAGGCCGCCGTCGAGCCCGCCTGCCGGCAGCCAGCCGAGATGGACCGCGAACACCAGGATCAGCAGCGGCGCCACGACGAATCCCGGCACCGAGATGCCGGTCATGGCGGCCGCCATGCTGAGGTGATCGAGCGGGCGGTTCTGGCGCAGCGCGGCGAGCATCCCCGCCGGCAGGCCGATGAGCAGGGCCACGGCCATGGCGGCCAGGCCCAGGCGCAAGGACACCGGAAAACCCTGCGCGATCAGCTCGTTCACGGTGTAGTCGGCGTACTTGAACGACGGCCCCAGATCGCCGCGGGCGAGATCGCCGAGATAGCGCAGGTACTGCTGCCAGAGCGGCTCATCCAGATGATATTTGGCGGCGAGGTTGGCCTCGATCTCGGGCGGCAGGTTCTTTTCCGCGTCGAAAGGCCCGCCGGGCGCCGCGCGCACGAGGAAGAACGACAGCGTGACCAGCACCAGCAGCGTCGGCCAGGCGCCGAGAAAGCGCCGCAAGGTGTAAGCCAGCATGCTCATGGATTGCGGGCCGCGCCCGTGTGCTCCCGGTCGGTGTGTGGATGGACACGGGCCGCCGCACCGAGCAGCCGGGCCGATGGCCGATGGTAGCGCGATCGGCGCGGCGCTCACAGATACCGCAGCGCACCGTGGCGGCACGAGCCGGCAAATGGCTTACCATGTGGCCTTTTGCGCACAGACGGGGCACGGATGCCGACGGACACGATCCGGTCACATGGAGGAGCGGGCGCCCCGGGCAAGGGCCGCGTGCTCTTTGCCAGTCTGGTCGGCACCACGATCGAATTCTTCGACTTCTACATCTACGCCACAGCCGCAGTGCTGGTGTTCCCGGCGCTGTTCTTTCCCTCGAACGACCCGGCCAGCGGCATGCTGCAATCGCTTGCGACCTTCGCCATCGCGTTTTTCGCGCGGCCGGTGGGTTCGGCCCTGTTCGGTCATTTCGGCGACCGCATCGGGCGCAAGGCGACGCTGGTGGCGGCGCTGCTCACCATGGGCGTATCGACCCTGGCCATCGGCCTGTTGCCCACCTACGCCCAGATCGGCGTGGCTGCGCCGGCGCTGCTGGCGCTGTGCCGCTTCGGTCAGGGGCTGGGGCTGGGCGGCGAATGGGGCGGGGCGGTGCTGCTCGCCACCGAGAATGCGCCGCCGGGTCGGCGCGCGTGGTACGGCATGTTTCCGCAGTTGGGCGCCCCGATCGGCTTCGTCCTCTCCGGTGGGTCGTTTCTCCTGCTGACGCATTTCCTGACCGAGGCGCAGTTTTTCGGCTGGGGCTGGCGGGTGCCCTTCCTCGCCAGCAGCGTGCTCGTGGTCGTGGGCCTCTGGGTGCGGCTGAACCTCACGGAGACGCCGGTCTTCCGGCGGGCGCTGGCGGCCGCGGCGCCCAAGCGCGTGCCCATCCTCGCGGTGCTGCGCGACCATCCCGGCGCGCTGGTGCGCGGAACCTTGATCGGCCTGTGCACCTTCGTGCTGTTCTACCTCATGACCGTGTTCACGCTGACCTGGGGCACGACCGCGCTGGGCTACTCGCGCGAGCGCTTCCTGTTGATGCAGCTCTTCGGCGTGCTGTTTTTCGGCCTCACCATCCCCATTTCCGCGCATCTGGCCGATCGGCGCGGCCGGCGCTGGATGATGCTGGTGGCCAACCTCGCCATCGCGCTGTTCGGTCTGGCGTTCGCGCCGCTGTTCGGCGCGGGTTCGGACGGGGCCGTGCTGCTGTTCATGGCGCTGGGACTGGGATTGATGGGGCTGACCTATGGTCCGCTCGGCACCTTGCTGAGCGAGCAGTTTCCCACCGCCGTGCGCTACACCGGCGCCTCGCTCGCCTTCAACCTCGCCGGCATCTTCGGCGCGTCCCTGGCCCCCTACATCGCCACCGCACTGGCCACCCGCCACGGCCTCCACACGGTCGGCTGGTATCTGTCCGCGGCGGCGCTGCTCACCGTGCTGGCGGCCGGGTGGACGCAGGAAACCAAGGGCGATGCCCTCTGAGGCGGGCGGACGCATCATGCCGCGAGATGGCGGCGGCCCGCGGCGCATGGTAGGAATGCGGCATGAATGCGCCTGTTAACCCCCCTCACCACCTCTTCGCCGTCCTCAATCCCGTGGGCGGCCGTTGCGATCCGGCGCGCGTGCGCGAGGCTTTGGAGGCCCATTGCGGCCGCAGTGGTCAGCGCTGCGAGCTCTACGAGACCACCGGCGCTGCCGATGAGGACGTGCCGGCGCGCGTGCGCGAGGCGGTGGCGGGCGGGGCCGGGCTGGTGATCGCCATCGGCGGCGACGGCACCGTGTCCGAGGTGGCCCAGGCCCTGGCGGATGGCCCGGTGCCGCTGGCCGTGATCCCGACCGGCACGGCGAACGTGTTCGCCCGCGTCATGGGCATTCCGCTGGAGCTGGATGCGGCCTGCGCGCTGCTGGCGGGCTTTCGCGTGCGGGCGGTCGACGCGATGCAGTCCGGGGAGCAGCTGTACGTGCTGCATCTGGGCGCGGGGCTGTCTTCGCTCATGATTCGCGACACCGATCGCGCGGCGAAGCGCCGCTTCGGCCGCCTGGCCTATGTGTGGACCGCCGCGCGCACCTTGAGCGGATTGCAGCCGCATCGCTTCGACATCGTGGTGGACGGCGCACGTCACCGCCTGCGCGCCAAGCAGGTCTTCATCGCCAACGGCGGGATCTGGGGCATCGACGCGGTGCGCATCGGTCCGGGCATCGAGCCCGACGACGGCGTCATCGACCTGTGCATCCTGAGCGGCCGAACCTTTCTCGATTTTGCCGGCATCGGCTGGGATTTCCTGACCGGCCAGCATCATCGCAACCGCAAGGTTCGCTATCTGAAGGCGCGCCGGTCCATCGCGCTCGACAGCCGGCCCGGTCTGCCCGTGCAGGGGGACGGCGAGATCGTCGGCCGGACACCGATGGAGATCGGCATCCGGCCGGCGGCGGTCCCCGTTGCCGTGCCGCTCGGGGACGGCTGACAGGGCTCAGAGCGGCGGCGAGGCGAGCGTGAGCCGCGGCGGATCGTCCATGGCCTCGATGAAGCGTTCCGGTCCTGCGGCGCCGACGGTCACCGGAAACCACAGGATGGCCGTCAGATCGATGTCGAGCTTGCCGACCGGGATCCTGGTGACCTGAAAGCCGAAGCGCGGCAGCGCATCGGGGAAGCTTTCATAGGAATAGGACTGCTCCGGTTTCTTGGCGTCGACATAGGTGCCGCGCCCTTCGACTGGCCAATCCGGAGGAATGGCGAATTTCATCACCACGTCCCAGCCGCGACCGCTCTCCAGCCACAGCCAGGTCGCGTCCGGGATGCGGATGTCGAGCTGCTTTTCCTCGGCCGTCAGGACGCCATCGACCTTGTGATATTTGCCGCTCGGGTTGACGGCGGACACGAAGCGACCGCCGGTCAGTTCGTGCGTGTCCAGGCCGATGTCGATGATGGGTTTGTTGAGCACCCGCGTCAGGATCTCGCCACCGGGGATGTGCAGTTTCACGGGCAGGGTGATGCCCTGATCGTAGACGGTCATGTCCGTCAGCACGCGGAACACCGGGATTCCGGCGATGACGACCCAGATCTTGAGCTTGAGCACCTCGCGCACCGGGCCGTGCTTCACGCCGGCCAGTTCGGCCTGCAGATTGTTGATGTCGACCTTGACGCGCGGCCAGGGCGTGACCACGCCCGTCGCGATTTCGAGGATCAGCGTGTCGAGCACGCGGTGGTCCGGCGTGGGGCCGGCGTTGGCGCGGAAATCCTCGAACATGAGGATGTTCTTGGGATTGTTCCGGAAGTTGAAGTAGGTCGCGTCCAGCGTCCATTTCTTCTGGTCATACTGCACATAGTCGCTCGGATCGCGCAGGCTGGATCCTTCGGCCACGTAGGCATGACGGGTCTTGCCGTCGTAGGTGAAGGTCAGTTCCTGGACGATGCGGCCGTCGCTCAGCCGATGCGCCGCCGGGTCCAGCCGTTCGCTGCCCGTGTCGCGGTACATGAAGACCAGTTCGTCGTCACCGTCGAACACGCCTTCGCTGCCCCGGACCTTGCCCGAAATGCCGGCCGCATGGATCCAGCCGTCGACATCACGCTCGTCGATCTGGAACGGGATCGGCACCAGCTTCCCCGAGCGCACCGCCACCACCGACAGCGCCTCGATGCGCTTGCCGGCGAGCTGCGGGCTCTGGCTCGCCTTGACCACGGGCGCGTAGACCCAGGTGTAGTGATCGAGATCCAGCGCCTGAACCAGGTCGTTCCATTGCGGCGTGCTGAGCCGGAACGACAGCGTCCTGTCCTGCGCCATCAGGCTGGGTTCCGCCTTCAGGCGGGTGACGAGCTGATCGAATGGCGCGCCTTTCAGGCTGTCATATGCAGCCGGCGCGGCGCCCCAGCCCGTGCCGGCCCACGCCAGCAGGACCGCCAGAACCCATCGACGGACATACCGTTCCTTGTGATGCATGACTGTCTCCTCCTAGGGATTCTTATGTCGGCCGCCAAGGACGGCCGCAGGGGTGATTGCCCCTAGGAGATTCAAGCGCATACACGGCGGAACGCAAATGTCGATCAGAGTTTTTTGAGCGCGTCAAGCCAGACGATCAGGTGGCGGCATGCGCAAAACGCAGAAAGTCTGCCAGCGGCCGCGGCCGCGGCGACTTCGGGCCACAGCCTCGTCATCGACGGCTCAGCCCGGTTAACAAGGTCACCAGCTCGCCGATGGCCGTGTAGGATTTTGACCCGTTATGGACCAGCGCTTGAGCCCGCTGCGTGGCGGTGGGCAAACGGTCGCACGTGGCGGCGAAGGCACCGCCTGCCCCTTTTTCGTAGTCCGGGATGTGGCGCTTCAGCCGCTGCATCACTTCGCGCCGATGAATCGGCGCCTGAATGTCCTCGTAGTGCAGCGACAGCCATAGTTCGAAGCTCGGCACTGATGCGATGGCCCTGAAACGTACCGGCTGCTTGTTGTCGTTGCGCAGCGTGCGATCGAGGGATTCAGCGAACTGCAAAGCATCGAAGTAGGTGCGATGGTCGTCGCGGTCGAACACCGCGTAGACCTGCTCGAAGGCCCGCGGCTGGATCTGCCTGCGAAGGTCGCCGTTCTCGAACAGCGCCTTCGCATACTGCACCACCTGTATCGGCTCGGTGCCGAGGTCACTGGGTTGCACCGCCACGTTGGCGGTGTGCAGACGATGGGCGACGCGGATTTCCCAGAAATAGTTCGGCTCGGTTCGGCTGCCTTCCGAGACGATCAGAATGCGGTCGTAGCTGGCGCGCCGGCCCAGCTTGCGTTCGAGCTGTTTGCGCTGACGCTCTTTGGGAGAGTCGTCGCGCCCCATCAGTGCTTCAGACCCAGCACGTGGCCCAGAAACGGCACGCCGCCGTAGCGTCCCTGCAGGTAGCCGCGCTCCAGCGCCTCGTTCTTGCGCGGGCTGAACTCGGCGAGCGCGACCAGTGTGGACGCCTGCTCTGCGTCCTTTTCGACGAACCAGACCTGATCGCGTCGAAACAGGTCGGATGCACCCAGCAGTGCGGTGTCGTGCGTGGTGAAGATGAGCTGCGCGCCGCCGGTGTTGAGGTCCGGCTGGTGAAACAACCGCACCAGCTCGCGCACCAGCAGGGGATGCAGGCTGGTGTCCAGTTCGTCGATGACCAGGGTCAGCCCCTTGTGCAGGATGTCGAGCACCGGCCCTGCAAGAAACAGCAGGTTGCGGGTGCCGCTGGATTCATCAGCCACATCGAACACGGCTTGTCCCTGCGCCGTGACGTGGGAGAAGTGCAATTGATTCTCCTCTCTTTCCTCAGGTCTCACCTCGGTCTTGCCCGCAACCAGGTCAACGTGCACGGCCTGCCCCGGAACCTTGCGGGTGATGACTTCGATGTCCGCAATGCTGATATCCGCTGCGCGCATGAACTCGCAGATCTGTCTGCGGCCGTCGGCTTGCTTGAGCATCTGCATCGAGAACTCTAGCGACAGCGGTGTCTGCTCGTTGATGATGATCAAGTGACCGACGAACCAGTCGAACACGGGGCGGAGCGCTTCGCTGTTGAGCTGCACCGCCATCGACAGGAACAAGGCATTCGGGCGGGTGGCGCCTTCCCAAAGGTGCTTGGCGCCCTTGATCCCGGGACCGAACTCGTACACGTCGCCGCCGCTGTCGGCATCGAACCGCCGCTTGAACCAGCGCTGGGGTTTGAACGCCTTGTAGACCAGCAGGTGCTCGCTGACGATGCGCTGCGGCGTCATGGCGAAACCATACTGGTAACGCACGCCGTCCAGCAGGAAGGTGACTTCAAACTCGGTAGGCTGACCGACCGAGGCGTCATCCAACCTGAAGGGTTGCACCGCGTAGGTCTGGCCCGGCTGGATGACCGTGCCCGATTCCAGCACCACGCCACGCATGAACTGGAGAGCCTTGATGAGGTTGGATTTGCCGCCGGCATTGGCGCCGTACACCACGGCGCTCCGCAGCAGATGCGGCGCGGCCTTCAGGCCCGTGCCCAGCGTATTGGTGTCGTGCAGAGTCTTGTCCTTGGACGCTACCAGACTCAGCACCTGCTCGTCGCGCAGGCTGCGAAAGTTCCTGATGCGGAATTCCAGCAGCATCTTTATTCGCCGGGAGTTGCTCAAATAATCTTATTTTAAGCGCAAAATTTTCGTATTTGAAACTTATTTATAAAATCCAGACCAAGATTCCCCACGCGCCATGCAGGCGGGCCCATGCCGGTGATGACGGCTCGTGAATGAGGGTTCAGGGTGGCGAGGCATGTGCGCCCCGGCGCGGGCCGGGGCGTGAGGGCGAGTGCGCGGCTCAGTCGGCCACAGGCGGCGCTTTGCGTTCGAGCTGGCTGACGTCGCGCACGGCGCCGAAGGCGGCGGAGGTGGTCATGGCGGCGTAGGCGCGCAGCGCGGCGGAGACCCGGCGCGCGCGCGGGGCGGCGGGCTGCCAGGCGCCTGCGCCCCGGGCCAGCATCGCCGCGCGCCGGCGCGCCAGTTCGTCCTCGGCGACGCGCAGGTGGATGCGCCGCTCGGGAATGTCGATGTCGATGAAGTCGCCTTCCTCGACCAGACCGATCGTGCCGCCTTCGGCCGCCTCGGGCGAGGCATGGCCGATGGAGAGCCCCGAGGTGCCGCCGGAGAAGCGCCCGTCGGTGACGAGGGCGCAGAGCTTGCCGAGCCCCTTGGATTTCAGGTAGCTGGTGGGATAGAGCATTTCCTGCATGCCCGGGCCGCCGCGCGGGCCTTCGTAGCGGATCACCACCACGTCGCCGGGGCCGATGCGGTCGCCGAGAATGGCGTCCACGGCCGCATCCTGCGATTCGAACACCCGCGCCGGGCCGGAGAACCGGAGAATGTGTGCGTCCACGCCCGCGGTCTTGACGATGCAGCCGTCCTTGGCGAGGTTGCCGTAGAGCACGGCGAGGCCGCCGTCCTGCGAATAGGCGTGCGCGATGTCGCGGATACAGCCGCCGGCGCGGTCCGTATCCAGCTCGGCGAAGCGGCGGTCCTGCGAGAAGGCGACCTGGGTCGGCACGCCACCGGGCGCGGCGCGGAAGTAGTGGTGAACCGCCTCATCCTGCGTGCGGCGGATGTCCCAGGCGTCGATCTGCGCGCCGAGGCTCTCGTGCAGCACGGTCGGCACGTCGCGATGGACGAGCCCGCCGCGCTCCAGCTCCCCCAGGATGGCCGTCACGCCGCCGGCGCGGTGCACGTCCTCCATGTGGTAGGTCTGGATGGACGGGGCGACCTTGGCCAGATGCGGCACGCGGCGCGACATGCGGTCGATGTCGGCCATGGTGAAATCGACGCCGGCTTCGAAGGCCGCGGCCAGCAGGTGCAGCACCGTGTTGGTCGAGCCGCCCATGGCGATGTCGAGGGCGATGGCGTTCTCGAAGGCGGCGAAGGTCGCGACGTTGCGCGGCAGCACGGCGGCGTCGTTGTCCTCGTAGTAGCGGCGGGTGTTGGCGACGATCAGCCGCGCCGCGCGCCGGAACAGCCCTTCGCGATCGGCGTGGGTGGCGAGCAGCGAGCCATTGCCCGGCAGCGACAGGCCCAGCGCTTCGGTGAGGCAGTTCATGGAGTTGGCGGTGAACATGCCCGAGCACGAGCCGCAGGTCGGGCAGGCCGAGCGCTCGAGCTGCCCGACGCGCTCGTCGCTGACCTTGGCATCGGCGGCCGACACCATGGCGTCGACGAGATCGAGCTTGAGCGTCTGGTCGTCCCAGACCACCTTGCCGGCTTCCATCGGGCCACCGGAGACGAACACCGTGGGGATGTTCAGGCGCAGCGCCGCATTGAGCATGCCGGGGGTGATCTTGTCGCAGTTGGAGATGCACACCAGGGCGTCGGCGCAATGCGCGTTCACCATGTACTCGACCGAGTCGGCGATGAGGTCGCGCGAGGGCAGCGAATAGAGCATGCCGTCGTGGCCCATGGCGATGCCGTCGTCCACCGCGATGGTGTTGAATTCCTTGGCCACGGCGCCGGCGGCCTCGATCTCGCGCGCGACCAGCTGGCCCAGATCCTTCAGGTGCACATGGCCGGGCACGAACTGGGTGAAGGAGTTGGCGATGGCGATGATGGGCTTGGCGAAATCGCCGTCCTTCATGCCGGTGGCGCGCCACAGGGCGCGGGCGCCGGCCATGTTGCGGCCGCGGGTGGTGGTCCAGGAACGATAGTCGGGCATGGCGGTCACTCGCGCATCGGTCGTGAGCCGGTCATTGTACCCCTGCCGGGGCTTTCACGAGGATGGCGCCGGCCGCGACGCGAGCGCCGCGAGGCTGCCCACTGCCACCAGCCCCAGCACGATCGCCGCCCCGGCCGGCAGGTCGAACAGCGCCGACGCGAGTAGCCCCAGCGCGTAGCCGCTGGCACCGATCACATACGCTCGCCCCACCCGGCCGGCTGCGGCGAGCGCCGGCACGATCAGGCTCGCAAACACCAGATACACGCCGACCACCTGCACCGAGGCGGTGACGGTGAGCGCGAACAGCGCGTAGAAGCCAAGCGGCGAAGCCTTCAGGCGCAGCCCGAACCAGGCGGCCAGCACTGCCGCCGTCACCAGCGCCAAAGGCCACAGGCCGCCCCAGGTGGTCCACAGGATCTGCCCGACCAGCAGCTCCTGCAGGTGCTCGCCGGCGTGCGGGTCGTGGCTCATCAGCACGATCGCCGTGCAGGCGGCAGTGACGAAGCCGACGCCGATCAGCGCTTCCAGCCGCTCGCGCGCCCGGTGTTCGAGGACGCGAAGCAGCAGCGCCCCGGCCAGCGCCGCCAGCACCGCGGCGAGCTGCATGCGCCAGCCGCCCACCTCGAAACCGAGCGCGCTCGCGATGACGATGCCGAGCCCGGCGAACTGGGCGATGGCCAGATCGATGAAGATGATCCCCCGCCGCAGCACCTCGCTGCCCAAAGGCACGTGGGTGGCCAGCACCAGCAGGCCGGCCGCGAAGGCCGGCAGCAGCAGGCCGGGCTCGACCGCGCCGAGCGTCATGGCGCCGCCGCCAGCAGCCGCGCCAGGGTGACCTCGAACAGGCCGAACAGGTCGTCGCTGCCCGGCGCGCCGCCGACCGTGTACGGCAGCTCGACTGCCGGGATGCCGGCCTTCTGCGACAGCCACGCGGATGGCTGCGCGGATTGATAGGCCGCCCGCAGGATCATCCGCGCCGGGCGGGCGTGCAGCGACCCGAGCAGCTCCGCAAGGTGCGCAGCCGAAGGCTCGACGCCGGGCTTGGGTTCGAGATCGCCCACCACCACCAGCCCCAGCCAGTCGGCCAGATAGCTGAAGCTCCTGTGGTGCACCACCACCGGCACGCCCTTGAGCCGCGCGCCCTGCCCCTCCCAGCGGGTGATCGCCGCCTGCCAACGGGCCTGGAAGTCGGTGTTGCGCTCGGCGTAGCGCGCGGCGTGGGCCGGATCGAGCTGCGACAGACGCGTCGCGAGCGCAGCGGCGATGGTGGCCATGCGGCGCGGATCGAGCTGCACGTGCGGATTGCCGGCGGCGTGCACGTCGCCCTGGGCGCGGTCGAGCTGGGTCGGTCGCTCCAGCAGCGGCACCTGAGCGCTCGCCTCGAAGTAGCCCGGCTGGCCCGGCTGGATGCGGCCGTTGCCGGCCTCGCGCTGAAGCAGCGGCAGCCAGCCCGCCTCCAGCTCGGCGCCGGTGCAGACCAGCAGGTCCGCCCGCCGCGCCTTGGCCAGCAGCGACGGCCGCGCCTCGATGCGGTGCGGGTCCTGCAGCGCGGTGGTGGCCGAATCGACCTCGGCCAGCTCACCGGCCAGCTCACGGGTCAGCGCCGCCCACTCGGGCTCGCAGGCGAGCACGCGCAGGGCGGCCTGTGCTGGCGCCGCCAGCAGCAGCGCCAGCACCATGAATGCAAATGCGGTTCTCATCGTGAACTCCTCAGAACCGGTGGGCGCCGTGCGGGCCCAGGCTCATGATGTATTGCAGGATGACCTGGTCGTCGGGCTCGCCCACCAGCGCCTCGTCGCGGTTGAATTGCAGGCGAAAGCGCGAGAACTCCGACGGCGAGAAGTCGGTCATCAGGCTCCAGCGCTCCGGATTCAGATCGGCAGCCTCCAGGCTGGCGGCGTTCAGTCCCAGTTCGGCGTCGCCGCTCGACAGGCGGCCGTAGCGGGTGCCGACGCGCCAGCGCGGCATGAACTGGTACACCGCCTGCGCGTACCAGCCCGATTGGTCGCTGGCGTAGCGGTCGGTCAGGCCCAGGCAGGCACCGCCGTCGAGGCTGTTGTCGATGCAGGTCAGGTCACCGTCCTCGTCGCGCTGGAAGTATTCCGCCGCCAGCGTGAGGTTGCGCTCGCGCGGGTTGCCGTTCGGCGCCCATTTCCACACCGCATCGGCCAGCCAGGTCCGGGAATCGCCGGAGAACCGCGTCAGCGCCTCGGCGTCGTTCAGGTCATCCACCCAGCCCTCGCGCTCGCGCGGCCGCGCCTTCAGGTAGGAAAGACCGGTGCGCCAGCTGTGCGAGGCGCCGACATCGCCGCCCAGATGCGCAAAGGCCGCCCAACTGCCGGCGCCGTTTTGGTCGCCACCGGCGTCCGAACCCGGAAAGAACTGCCCTTTGGCCACTTCGGCACCGAGCTCAAAGAACAGCTCGGTCGGCGCCAGCCAGCGCACCTGCACGCCATCCTGCAGCAGCCCCTCGCCGAACAGCGCCTCGTACACCAGGTTGTTGTCGGCGAAGTCCCAGGCGTGCGGGTGCTTCTCGTTCTGGTAGCCGATGCCCGAGCGAAAGCGCCCGCCCTTGACCGTCAGGCCGTGGCCGAGTTGCAGGCTCTGGAACCAGGCCTCCTCGACCTCCACTTCGTCGTCCAGGAAGGCCAGATTCAGATACCCGCGCAGGTAAGGATCGATGTTGGCGCTCATCACCAGCTCGGTGTGGTCGAGCGTGAAGCCGCGCTCGGCATGGGCGTGCGCGCCGGCCGGCAGAAAGCCGGAGATCGGCCGCTCGCCGCCGGCGCGGTCGTTGTAGGCGCCCTGCAGGATCAGCGAGATGTCGGGGTTGAAGGCGCTCGACGGCGGCGGTGGGGGCGGCGCCGCCTGCGCGGTCTGCTCGGCGGTGGCGGCGGCGGTCTGCGCCGTTGCCTGCGCCGCGCCGGCCTGCGTCTCGGCCGCCTGCACGCGGCCTTCGAGTGCCTTCAGGCGCGCCTCGTAGTCGGCCTGTAGGGCCTGGAATTTCTGCTCGAACTCGGCGCGGATGGCGTCGAGTTCCTGCGGCTGCGGCGCAGCCAGCGCCGGGGTGGCGAGCGCGCACAGCGCGACGATGAAGGTATTGCGTGTGGACATGGAAACACTCCCGTGAACGTCCCGGGTCGGGATCGCGTCGATGAGGCGCGCGGCCGTGTGCCGCGGACGCGGTGGCACTCAGGCGTTCAGGGGATGTGGCGGTGCGCGTGCGCGGGTCGTGACCGCCGTGGCGGGGACCTCGTCCGACGGTGCGGGAAGCGGGATGCGGGGATGCGGGGCCCGCGCCAGAACGAACGCCACGACGGCAAGCAGCCCGCTGCCCAGCACCCCGTAGGCGCCGCAGGCCTTGCAGGTGCCGGGATCGGGCAGGCCGGCCGGTTCGTGATGCCCGTGCGGCGAGACATGTTCGAGCGCGTGCCGGAGGGCGCCCTGCTGCGTCAGTGGGAGCAGCAGGGCGAGCGCCAGGACGAGACCCGGCCATGCCCGGCGAATGATCGATCGCGGCGGCGAGCGTGGGAACAGGTCGGCGGCAAAACGGGAAATCACGCGGATCGGCCTGGGTGATGGGTGGATCGTGGCAGTGTCGCGCC
>PKCW01000270.1 GCA_002862965.1 Pseudomonadota bacterium | reverse complement strand
CTTGCGCGTGCTCAAGCCTGGCGGCGAGCTGTACTTCTCCGACGTGTTCGCCGACCGGCGCATTCCCGACGCATTGCGCACCGATCCCGTGCTGCTGGGCGAGTGCCTGTCGGGCGCACTGTACGTGGAGGATTTCCGCCGGATCATGGGCCGCTTGGGTTGCGCGGACGTGCGCTGCGTCAGCCAGTCGCCGATCCCGCTGCTGGATGCGCAGATCGAGGCCCACATCGGCATGGTCAACTTCCGCTCGATGACGATGCGCGCCTTCCGCCTGTCGCTGGAGGACCGCTGCGAGGACTTCGGCCAGATCGCGACCTACCGCGGCAGCATCGCCGGTCACCCGCACGCCTTCGTGCTCGACGACCACCATCGCTTCGAGACCGGAAAGCCGCTGCGAGTGTGCGGCAACACCTTCGACATGCTCGCCGCGTCGCGCTTCGCCGGGCACTTCGACCTGCTGGGCGACAAGGGCGCGCATTTCGGCCTGTTCGACTGCGCCCCTGCGGTGGATCCGTCTTCCTGTGCCACCGGCAGTTGCTGCTGAGCCATGTCGCCGAGCCTTGCCATCGTCGTGCCCGCCGGTCCAGGCGATGAAGCCTGGCGTGGGCTGTTGCCGCAACTGGATGCCGCCGGCGCCCAGGAGATCGCTCTCGTCCTGACGCAGTCCGACGCAGGCGACGTGGAGAACCTGTCGTCCAATATCACGCTGGTCCCCTCGCTGCCAGGACGGGCACGGCAGCTCAATGCCGGCGCCGCGGCCACCTGCGCGGACTGGCTGTGGTTCCTGCACGCGGACTCGCACATCGGCGCCACCACCATTGCTGGCCTGCACCGCTTCGTCCGCGCCAATGCTGATGCGATCGGCTACTTCGACCTGCGGTTCCTGGACGATGGTCCCTCGCTGATGTGGCTCAACACGCTCGGGGCGCGTCTTCGCAGCCGCTGGCTGGGACTGCCGTTCGGCGACCAGGGTTTCCTGATGTCACGTCGGATCTTCGACGCCATCGGCGGATTCGACGAACACCTCGCCGGCAGCGAGGACCACGCGCTGGTCTGGATGGCGCGATCGCTGGACGTTCCACTTCGCCCTACCAGTGCTCCCCTGCACACGAGCGCACGCAAGTACGCGCGGTACGGCTGGTGGTCGATCACGCGCGAGCACCTGCGGCTGACGCTCATGCAGGCGCGCACGTTCTCCCGGCAGGTGTCGCCATGATGAACTGCGGGATCGCCATCTTTGTCAAGACGCCGGCGTTGTCGCCGGTGAAGACCCGCCTGTGGCCGGGCATCGGGCGTCGCTGCGCCGAAGCGCTGTACCTGCTTTCGGCCGAAGCCGTGGCCTCGGTGGCGCAGCAGGCCGGCGGCGTGCAGCCGTACTGGGCGGTCGCGGAGACCGCCGCGCTGCATTCCGATGCCTGGCTCGACCTGCCACACCTGTCCCAAGGCGAGGGCTCGCTGGGCGAACGCATGGCCCATGTCTATCGCCAGCTACGCAAACGGCACCACGCGGCACTTCTCGTCGGCGCCGACGCACCCCAGAACATCGCCGCATCGCTGCGCAAGGCGACGGAATGGCTGAGTTGTGTGGACTCCCGGATGGTGCTGGGTCGTGCCGACGATGGGGGATTCTGGCTGTTTGGTGCAAACCGTCCCCTTCCGGATCGGGCCTGGACCAACGTGCGTTACAGCGCACCGGACACGGCCATGGAGTTCACCCACTCCATGCGTGACGGTGGACGCTGGTTGGAGCTGGAGCCGCTGCGGGATATCGACACGGCCGATGACATTCCCTTCGCGGTTGCGTCACTGGCTGCGATCGACGCTCCGACCGCCGCTCAGGTTCGCCTGCTGCAGTGGCTGACTTCATCGACGCCCCCGGAGCCTTGCGCATGAACGGCAATGCGCTCCTGACGCCAGGACTGATCCGGCTGGCAGTCGTTCTGATGCTGCTGGTGGCGCTGTTGGCCTGCCAACATTTCTGGCCGCGGCGTGGAGACCCCTCGCCGCCGCGCCGTCGCTGGCGCAATCTTGGCTTGGCTGCAATCGGCACCGCCATCGTCTATCTGGCCCTGCCGGTGAGTGCGGTGTCCTTCGCCGCGATCGTGCAGAACCACGGTTTCGGATTGCTCGCGCTCACGCCCTGGCCGGGCGTCATCGAGTCCGCGCTGGCGATTGCCGTAATGGATCTGGCCATCTACTGGCAGCACCGCTGGTTCCACCAACTGCCCTGGTTGTGGCGCATCCATCGCGTGCATCACAGCGACACGCAGTTCGAGGTGACGCTGGGACTGCGCTTCCATCCGGCCGAAATCCTGCTGTCGATGCTGTACAAGTTCGCCGTCATCATCGCCCTGGGGCCGTCGACTGCAGCAGTGGCGTTGTATGAAGTGCTGCTGGCCACCTTCGCCCTGATCACCCACGCCGATGTCGCATTGCCCGGACAGTGGGATCAGCGCCTTCGCCTTGTGCTGGTCACCCCGGACTGGCACCGCGTGCACCATTCCGTGCACCGGAACGAGACCGACAGCAACTACGGCAACCTGCTGACGCTCTGGGATCGCCTCTTCGCGTCCCGCATCGCGCAGCCACGCGATGGCCACCCCAGCATGACCATCGGCCTGCCCCAGTTCCGCGCCCCCGCAGACCAGACGTTGCCGGCCCTGTTGCGGCTGTCGCTGGTCGGCGATGTGCGCCCCTCCACGAGTGGACATTGAACCCCATGCACGACACCTGGCCCCTACTGAAAGACAGTGATTTCCCGCGGATCGAGCGCGGCGCAGTCACCACGCTGCAGCTCAACCTCGGCTACCGCTGCAACCTCAGCTGCATCCACTGCCATGTCAACGCCGGTCCGCGGCGGACCGAGCGCATGGACGAGGACACCATGCGCCTGGCGCTGGCGGTGGCCCAACGGCTCGACGCGACCACTCTGGACCTGACCGGCGGCACTCCGGAAATGAACCCGCTGTTCCGCTGGCTGGTCGAACAAGCACGCGCGCTCGGCCTGCACGTGATGGACCGGCTCAACCCCACCATCATGGAAGAGCCCGGCTACGAGTGGGTCGGGGAATTCCTCGCCGCGCACCGGGTAGAGATCGTCGCCTCGCTGCCGTGCTACAGCCAGGAAAACGTCGATGAGCAGCGTGGCGACGGCGTCTTCGAAAGCTCGATCCGTGCCCTGCGTCGGCTCAACGAACTCGGCTATGGACAGCCCGGCAGCCCGCTGCAACTCAACCTGGTCTACAACCCCAACGGCGCCTTCCTGCCTCCGAACCAGGAAAAACTCGAGCAGGACTACCACCGGCTGCTCGGCGACAACTTCGGCATCGTCTTCAACCGCCTGTACGCGCTGGCGAACATGCCGATCCAGCGTTTCGGCTCCTGGCTGGTCTCCAAGGGCCAGTTCCAGGCGTACATGGCGACACTACGACACGCGCATCGCGACGAGAACCTGGATTCGGTGATGTGCCGGTCGACCCTCAGCGTCGGCTACGACGGCACTCTGTACGACTGCGACTTCAACCAGATGCTGAAACTGCCGCTGGCCGGCCGCGAGCAGCCCACGCACTTGCGGGACCTTCTCGATGGCGAGGTTCCTCGCGGGATCGGCGTGGCGGGACATTGCTACGGCTGCACCGCCGGCCAGGGTTCCAGTTGCGGAGGAGCTTTGTCATGAGCGTCCAGCCCGGGTCGTGTAGTGCGGTCAATGTCCTGTTCCTGTGTACACACAACTCTGCGCGCAGCATCTTGGCTGAAGGCTTGGCGACGAAGCTCGGGGAAGGTCGGCTTATCGGCCACAGCGCGGGCAGTCATCCTTCCGGAACGGTCAATCGCCATGCCTTGGAAACGCTACGGGAGCGCGGTTGTCACGTAGCCGCATTACGGAGCAAGTCGTGGGAAGAGTTTGTTCAGCCGGGGACGATTCCGATGGACATCGTCATTGCCGTCTGCGACAGCGCTGCGCGCGAGGCCTGTCCCGTCTGGCCGGGTGCACCGGTCACGGCGAACTGGGCCTGCAGGGACCCGTCGGCAGCGTCAGGTGACGATCGGACCATCGCGCTGGCCTTCAGACACACGGCGGATCTGATCACAAGCAGGCTGCGGCGCCTGCTTTCGATTCCGTTCGGCACTCTGTCCCCTGCCGCGATCGCGGGCGAGTTGAATGCGATCGCACGGGAAATATCGGAGACGGAGAAGGCATGAACGCGTCGGCACCCAACAGCCTGCATGTCGACCGGCTATTGCCGGGTTGCATGGCCTTCTTCATGTCCGCCTTCGTGACCTGCACCGCGACCTGGGTCAACTCGCCCTCGATGGCCGGCGTCGCAGTGGCTTTCCTGCGCGCATGGGCGGTATCCCTGCCGGTGGCGGTGGTCGCCGCCTACCTGACCCGCCCTCTGGCCTTGCGCGTCGCCAAGGCCATGTCGATGTGTATCGCCCGGCTTCCGCGACGCGTGCACTGAAAGTTAGTGGCCGCGCCACACCCCATCAGGAGTCTTGCATGAGCTGGATCAAAGAAATCGGGCCGGACGAAGCCGAAGGTGAGTTGCTGCACCAATACCGAGCGTTGGAGCAGCAGCGCGGCAAGGTCGCGAACATTCTGAAGGTCCACAGCCTGCGGCCGTCGTCGCTGCAGGCACACCTGGCGCTCTACATGGATCTGATGTTCGCCTCCGGCGGGTTGTCGCGCGCCCAGCGTGAGCTGATCGCCGTCGTCGTTTCGCGGGTCAATCAATGCAACTACTGCGTCGCCCATCACGCCGAGGCGCTTTCCCGCTATCTGCGGGATCCGGCGTTGCTGGAGGCGATCGCCCTCGGCGAGGTACCGGCGTCGCTGACGCCTGCCGATCAGGCTCTGGCCGCCTACGCCAGCAAGCTCACCGGCGCACCGTCCACGGTATCGCCAGACGACATCGAAACCTTGCGACGCCACGGCTACGCCGATCCGGACATCCTGCTGATCAACCTGATCGTCGCCTATTTCAACTTCGTCAATCGCATCGCGCTCGGGCTGGGCGTCAGCTTCGACGAAGCCGAGGTGAGCGGGTACCGCACATGAGGTGAGGTCATGCTCCTGATCAACAAGCCGTTGGCGTGGCTGGGGCAGCGGCTGGCCCGGTTCCTCTCCAAGCGCACCCATGTGCACGGCGTCGCCCCCGAGACACCGCTGGCATTGTTGCGGGCGACCCTGCGCCCGGGCGACGTCCTGCTGGTGGAGGGGCACAGCCGGATCAGTTCGGCGATCAAGTACCTGACCCAATCCACCTGGTCCCATGCCGCGCTCTACGTCGGCGATCACCTGGCGCAGGCGGGCGGCGATCCGCGCCACTGCTTCATCGAGGCCGATACCGTCGACGGCGTGCGCAGCGTCGGCCTGGAGGAGTTCGCGGGCCTCCACACCCGGATCTGCCGCCCGGTCGGCCTGGACGGGGCCGCGGCGCGCAAGCTCACCGGCTATGCGATCCAGCGTCTGGGCGCACGCTACGACCTGCGCAACGTGTTCGACCTGGCACGTTTCCTGTTCCCGACCCCGCCGTTGCCCGCATCGCTGCGCCGGCGGGCGCTGGCCTTCGGCAGCGGCGATCCGACGCGGGCCATCTGCTCGACCCTGATCGCGCAGGCCTTCCAGTCCATCCGCTATCCGGTACTTCCGACCCTGCACAGGCAGGACGCTTCCACGCCCTCCTGCCCGGGATGCGTGGACGAACTGCTGCGCGTGCGCCACTACAGCCTGTTCGCACCGCGGGATTTCGACGTGTCGCCGTATTTCGAGATCGTCAAGCCGAGCCTGGCGTCGGGCTTCGACTACCAGAAGCTGCGATGGGACGAAATCGCAGCGACTCACCGGCATCCTGAAGGAGAAAAGCCATGATCCCCGCATCAAAAAAACTCGAAATTTCGCTGCTCGCGCTGCGACTGGGCGTGGCCGCCGTCATGCTGCCGTGGGCGCTGGACAAGCTGATCCGGCCGGAGCATTCGGCGAGGGTGTTCGAGGGGTTCTACCACTTGTCCGGGTTCGGCGAGTCCGCCTTCCTGGTCCTGGGCCTGGCCCAGACGGTGCTGGTGCTGATGTTCCTGGCGGGCCTCGCCCGCACCTGGACCTATGGTGCGGTGCTGCTCCTGCATGCCATCTCGACCTTGTCGTCGTGGCGGCAATACCTGGCCCCGTACGAGGGCGTCAACCTGCTGTTCTTCGCCGCCTGGCCGATGCTCGCCGCGTGCCTGGCGCTGTTCCTGCTGCGCGACCAGGACCGGCTGCTGACGCTGGGGTCCGGGAAGAGATGAATTGCGGTTGCTCAGGCGAAGTACGTTCGGTCCGCCCGTGGGCGTAACCAATCCCCTCGTTCGAACGAATGCTGTCAATGCGGAGGCTGCTTCCGCTGCATGCCCCGTCAACCGAGCCCGCCAGGTTTCGCTCGCTCGACGAGACGGTTCACCAGTCCACTCAGGAGATCATCCATGAAAGCAAATCTCATGCCTGGCGTTTCGGGCGTCGCGCTGGCCTTGATGGCAGCGAGCCTGGCCGTGTCCAGCCCGGTGTCGGCCGGGCAGAAGGCACAACTCAAGGCGCGCAGCGTCGAGCTTGTGCACTGCTCAGGCGTCAACCAGTGCAAGGGCCATAACGACTGCAAGACCGCGAGCAACATGTGCAAGGGTCAGGGTAGTTGCAAAGGCCAGGGTTTCGTCGCCGCACCGGCTGCAGCCTGTGAGGCGATCGGCGGCAAGGTGGTCGATCTCGGCATGACCATGACCGTCGCCGCCAGCGATCTGATCCACTGCAACGGTGTCAACAGCTGCAAGGGCCACAACGACTGCAAGACGGCGAGCAACGCCTGCAAGGGCCAGGGCAGTTGCAAGGGCCAGGGCTTCGTCGCCCTGCCGGCGGCCACCTGCGGCAACGTCGGCGGCTCCGCGGGCTGAACATGCAATACGGCCTGCTGACGACCGGCCAACACTCCGGCGCACCCGCGCCGGAGTCCCGGCCGTGGCTGGGGTTCGGCCTGGGACTGCGGACCGAGCACTACGAATCCGTGCTGGCGGATGCCCCGGCCGTCGATTGGTTCGAGATCATTTCCGAGAACTTCATGGTCGCCGGCGGCAAGCCCCGCCACTACCTGGAAGCGGTTCGCGAGCGCTACCCGCTGGCCATGCACGGCGTTTCACTGTCGATCGGCAGCACCGATCCGCTCGACCGGGACTACCTGCGGGCGCTTAAACGGTTGATGCAGGAGATCGAGCCGGCCTGGGTGTCCGATCACCTGTGCTGGACCGGCGTGGACGGCATCAACAGCCACGACCTGCTGCCCCTGCCCTATTGCGAGACGGCCATCGCCCACGTCGTGGCGCGGGTGCAGCAGGTGCAGGACTTCCTCGGCCGGGAGATCCTGCTGGAGAACCTCAGTTCCTACGTTGAGTACGCCGCCTCGACCATGCCCGAATGGGAGTTCGTGGCCGAGATCGCGCGTCGCAGCGGCTGCCGCCTGTTGCTGGACGTCAACAACATCATTGTCAGCGCCCGCAACCATGGGTTCTCGCCGATGGACTATCTGGCGGGCATCCCCGGCGACCGGGTCTGGCAGATCCACCTCGCCGGCCACAGCGACTATGGCGACTACGTGATCGACACCCACGACCACGACGTCCCGGCGCAGGTCTGGTCGCTGTATGAGGCAGCCATCCGCCGCTTCGGCCCGATCAGCACGATGATCGAGCGCGATGACCATATCCCGCCGCTGGCGGAGTTGGTGGCGGAGCTCGACATGGCACGCACCGTTTATGCCCGGGCGCTCGCACCCGCCGTGGCCGTGGCCTGACATGGAAACGCTGGCAACCCTGCAGCGCCATTTCCTCGCGGCCCTGACCGCGGGCGACAAGACATTGCTGGCGCAGCTGGCCACGCCCCGCGTACCGCGCGAGACCGGGCTGGACATCTACGCCCACGCCTACGGCGCGCGTCTGCGCGAGGCGCTCGACAACGACCACCGCCAGCTCGGCCGTTACCTCGGCGACGATTTGTGGGACCAACTGTGCACCGGTTACATCGCGGCGCACCCGTCCCGCTACCGTTCGCTGCGGCAGTTTGGCGACCGCCTGTCCGAGTACCTACGCACGACCGAGCCCTTTTCGGATCACCCGCAAATCGCCGAACTGTCCGCCTTCGAGCGTCGGTTGCTCGACAGCTTCGATGCGGCCGATGCCCCCTACGCGGACTGGAGCGGCCTGCAGTCGCTGCCAAGCGAAGCCTGGCCGGAGCTGCGCCTGCGATTCCAGCCCAGCCTGCAGCTATACTCGGCCGCGTGGAATAGCGTCGAGATCTGGCAGGCATTGAAGGACGAGCGGACGCCCCCCGCTGCCGCGCCCGCGACGAGCCATGAGTGGGTGCTCTGGCGCGATGCCACACGCATTACCCGTTACCGCTCCCTGGATGTTGAAGAGGCCACTGGCCTCGACCACTTCCTCTCCGGCGGAACCTTTGCTGACCTGTGCGAGTTGCTGATGGCCGATCATGCCGCGCAGTCGGTTCCCTCGGTTGCGCTGCAGTTGATGCAGCGATGGGCTCAGGAAGGCTGGATCGCACACTGGGTATCGACCAAGGCGGCCGCAAAGCATCGTGGACTGGACGGAGTAACCCCTCTTAAGTAGATCAAGGCCTCGAGCTTGAGGGATAAGCCACGTGCGCGGACGCACAAGGCGTCGGCTCGCAGCTGACGCTACTTCACATTGCGTGCTGGGTGCTTTGGTTTCGGCGCCTTCGCCGCCTCGATCTGCTTGAGCAGATCCTTCTTCTGACGAATGGTCAGGTCGTTCCATTGCAGCAGCAACTCCGCAAGCAGGTCGTCTTCGGTGTAAAGAAACGCCGGAGGAATGCCCAGTACCTCGGCTAACCGCTTGGCTCGCTTGAGCTGGGGCTCGTGCTTGCCGCGTTCGTACTGATTGATGGTGGGAGAGGCCACGGAAGGGTCCAGGCCGGCGAGCACGCCGAGTTGCGTCTGCGACAGGCCGGCGCGTTCCCGCGCCTGCGCCAGTCGCTGCGCAAAAACTGGGTGCTTTGCCGTCCGATTCGCCACTGCCACCCCCTAAGGAAGCCTTAAGGATGGCGGAAGTGACCGCGGCTTGGATACTAAGATATTCTTAGACATCCAACAACCGCTTTTGACCTTAACTCAATGGCGCCTTCTGCCCCGGCCACCGTCGATGAACTCGGCTTGCAAGGCTGCCTGTACCTGTGGGCGCTGCTGACCGGTCAGGAGCACCGTCTGCCGGTCGCCCAGACCCGACGCATGACGCTCGTCGTAATGGCGTATCTGCTGGAACGTGGAGTAATTGAAGTGCCTTGGCCCGAAGCGCGATGGGACGTCAAGCCCGACGCCAGGACGACACCGATTGAGGGGTTGCAATGGCGCCTGATATGGACGGTGTACGAACCCGCGCGGCTGATCGAAGCGTTGGACGACTATTTCGACTCGCTTGAACGTGATGACTTCGCTACCGCCCAGCGGCTGCGGCTTTGGATGGAGTTGGGTTCCGGCGAAGCCGAACGCTTCTTCGAGCAACAATTGGTCAAGCACCGCTTCTGCGCGGACTGGGCTCAGGACGTCGCCTTCGCCTATCGCGAAAGCACGGCGGTGCTGACACTGGCCCAGTGGCGATACTGCGCGTGGGCTGCCGTCCGACGCGGCGCGTCGATGGCTCTGCAGCACGGACCGCAAGCCGACGGTCTACGCGACACCATCTATCAAGAGCTACGCCGCCGTGCCGCCACGGTGGCCAGCGGCGCCTGGACAGGATGCTCGTTCCCGCCCTATAACCCACAACCGGAGAGCGCCCTGGGCCGGGGGTTCGTGCATCGGTTGACCCGTCTGGGCGCGCTCTATTGGACAGGCTGGCCCAGCGTCGAGGTTCTGCTGGGCCATCAGCTCGATCGTTCCCAGAGGGTCGGGGGGCCCTAGGTCGGTAAGGCGGCCTCGTCATCCTCGGGCAGCGCGCATTGCTGCTCGATCCGCCGACTCGTAGGATCGCGTGTCACCGCCTGCCGCACGTCGCGCTCGCAGATCAGGGCCTCTATCTCAGCAGGAAATTCGTACGTCCGCTCAAAGATCTGCGTCTGTTCGAGGTTCTCGATCGCGCACGCGACCAGCCAGGTCTGACGTTCCAGCCATTGGTGCTCTTCCGGTGTCGTGCAACGCACGCTCCAGTCGGCCAAGACGTCCTCCGCCCAGAGTTGCATCTCCAACGTGTGCTCCAGCGAACTCTGGCCCGCAAGCACGCGACGGCGCACCAGGAACAGCAACAACGTGAATGCGGCGCCACTGAAGCCGGGGCGGTTACAGAAGTGGCGGACCGCAGCGAGCACCCCCTCCCGCAGGATCCGCACCTCGTCCACCGCACCCACCTCGATCGCACGACGGTACAGCAGGCACAGCAGCAGAAGACAGGTAATCGATCGTTTGCGTGCAAAACGGCGAATCACCCGCCGGTAGGCGCTTGCGGGCGTTGGCAGACGGCAGATCGATGCCACGCGCACCAGCAGCCTGAGCGCGGGGTCCTGCATGCGCTCGACGAAGATGAGTTGCCGGATTGCCTCATTGATCATTTCCTCGCGCTCGTCCGGCGAGGGCAAGGTCGGCCCAAGCAGGCGCCACAACGCGCTGTCGTAGACCAGCTTCGTATGCGCGAAGCCTGGCTTGGCGGCCACACGCTCAACCACGGTGTCCTTACCGGGCCGTGGAATACCGGGGTCCGAGGCGTAGTACTCGATCCGAACGAACACCCGCGCGGCCTCTTCGACATCGCCCAGGAAGAAGCGCCCCATCGCCGGGTGATCGCCAGGCGTGCGTCGGTGGGACTTCACTATGGCCAGCCAGATCTGGCTGCGCGCCCGATGGACCAGGTCCTTTGGGCCACGACGGCGTATGGGCTCTGGTTCGCCTTGGTTCGCCTTGGTGCCGGTTGCGGCACCGGCGACATTTTTGCTGGGCTTTTTGGGCATGGCGGGGCCAATAAAAACATGGCTCACTGCGCGCTGTCACGCACAGACCCGCAATTCATGCCGTTAAGCGAAGCAGACGCGCAGGCGCTGACGAAACGCCTGCTTTCCACACATGGGGAGTTGATCGGCGGTCTCCCCCTCGCCCGATGCATGGGGTTCCGCACCGCCCGGGCCTTTCAGGTCGCGGCCCAGCGCGGCCACTTGCCGATTGAAACGTTCGCCCTGCCCGGTCGCCGCGGACGCTTCGCCCGCACATTCCAAGTCGCCCAATGGCTCGCCAATTGCGACGTCGTCCCAGAAGCCCCGGGCGATGAGCACGCGATCCGCCTCGCCCTGCCCACCCATTCGGGCGAATAGCCGAACACACTCGCCAGACCTCCAGGAGGTGCATCCCTGACGTCCTGATCGCTCCCAACGAGATTTCCCGGCCCGGAAATGCGCAGGGGCCCGCGCGCCAACGCGGACCCCTGACAAGACTCTTGAGAACCAACTCCAGCCTCAAGCGTCCTGCATTTCCTTCCGCCCGTCAAGCGATTCGCTCGCCTGGCACGGGCATCTATTGCCTGAAGGAACTGCTGATGCTCCTTTTTCCGATTCGACGTCGTCGTCGCGACGACAGGTCGGCCTCCTCGACCGCCCCATGCTGTTCGCGAGCACTGCGAGGTCGCCCATGAGAGCGATCGATCGCACTATTTATCCCCGTTTGTCCGCGAACCCGACACGCCGCGAACTGATTGTTGAGTTCACCCCTACTCCCGAGGAAGCCGATTGGATCAATCGGCGATTCACCAAAAGCCTGCCCCATCGCCTCACTTTCGCGGTGATGTTCAAAGTCTTTCAGCGCCTGGGTTACTTTCCTACGTGGCCCGAGATTCCGGCGCCAGTTATTGCACACGTCCGCGCTTCGCTAAAACTGCGGCGCGAACTCAAGCCGGCGATCGTGGACCCCAACACCACCTGGCTGCGCTACCAACGGGACATCCGCGACCACCAGGGCATCCAGGTCTATGGTCACGCCGAACGCCGCGGCGTGATGGAAGTGGTCGCAGAACGCGCTGCGGTGCTCGACTATCCATCCGATCTCATCAACGTCGCCATTGAACACCTGGCCCAGGAGCGTGTTGAGCTGCCTGCATTCTCGACACTCGACCGCCTCACGCGGCGCCTGCGTGCGCTCGTCAACCGCCGCTATTTCACACAGATCACGGAACGCCTGACGGAAGACGACCGCTGCAGGCTGGACGACCTGCTTGAGGTGCCGTCCGGGGGCAAGAGCGTCTTCAACGCCCTCAAGCCCGGCGAACGCCGGGACTCCAAGACGCATTTCAAGGTGCTGCTCGATCATATCGACATGCTCGATGGACTCGTTGATGTCCCTGGGGTGCTTGAGGGGCTTCCGGACGTCAAGCGCCGGCACTTTGCCGGCGAGGCGGCCAAGCTGGATGCCTCCGAACTGCGCCGATTTGCACCGCTGAAGCGTCATGTTGTCTTGCTCTGCCTCCTCCATGACGCACGCATCCAGGCGCGCGACGATCTGCTCGAAATGTTCGTGCAACGCATGGCCAAGATTCATCACCAAGCCAAGGCCGCGCTGGATGCGTTGCGCAATCAGTTCCGGGAAAAGGACGAAATCATTCGGGCCACCATGGCCGATGTCGCTCGCCTGCTGCTGACCAACCCGGTCGATGCCGATGCCGGTCGTGAAATCCGCCGATTGGTCACGAATCAAGGCGGGGCGCAGGATCTGCTAGCCGAGTGCACGAAACTGCAGGCCTATGACGGCGACAACTACTTGAGCCTGCTACCCGGGCCGTTCAAATCGTATCGGAACCTGTTCTTTCGCATGGCGCGTACCATCGAATTGCACAGCACGAGTGAAGACATGGCGCTCATTACGGCGCTGCAGGGCCTCTTGGCAATGCCCGATCGGACGCCGCAATTGCTGCCCGTGTCATCAGACCTGTCGTTTACCACGGAAGCCTGGCGCGATCTGCTGGTCCAGCAGCCGGCACAGGGCGATCCCTTCATGGAGCGCCGGCTCTATGAGATCTGCGTTTTCAGCGCGCTCGCCAATGACCTCAAATCAGGGGACATTGCCGCCGTTGGCGCCGAGGCCTTCGGAGACTATCGCGCACAACTTGTGCCTTGGGCCGAGTGCGAGCCGGAGATACCCGATTACTGCGCTCGACTGAACCTGCCGGCGACGGCCGCTGAATTCGCAGACGAGTTGCGCACCCGGCTGGCTCACGTTGCAGAGCTCACCGATCGGGCCTACATGGACGACCAGACCCTGGCGATCGATGACAATGGTATTCCCATCCTCAAGCGACATAAGGCCCGCCCCATTCCGGCCGGCGTCCCGGAACTGGCAAACGCCATTGTGGAGCGCATGTCCGAGGTCAGTGTCATCCAGATTCTTTGCGACTTGCAGCATTGGTCGAACTGGACCCGGCATTTTCAACCTGCCTCGGGTTCAGAGCCGAAGCTGAAAAACGCAAGCGAGCGCTACGTCCTTACGGGATTTGCCTACGGCTGCAATCTAGGCCCGGCTCAAGCGTCACGCCATTTGGGCGGGGTAGTTACGGCCCACGAACTTGGCTTCGTCAATCAACGGCATATTGACGGCCCCAAACTTGAGGCTGCGAGCCGAGACATCGTTAATCTCTATGCGGGGCTTTCGCTGCCCCGGTTCTGGGGAGATGGTTCGGCGGCTGCCGCTGACGGAACCCAGCACGAACTATACGAACAGAACCTCATTGCGTCGCGCCACATTCGGTACGGTGGTTACGGCGGCATCGCGTATCACCATGTTTCCGACACCTATATTGCGTTCTTCAGCCAGTTCATTACCTGTGGCGTATGGGAAGGCGTCTACCTCCTGGACGGACTGCTGAAGAACACTTCGGACCTTCAGCCCACAAAAATCCATGCGGACACCCAGGGGCAGTCATACACCGTGTTCGGTTTGGCACACCTTCTGGGAATTGAACTGATGCCACGCATTCGCAACTGGAAGGACTACCGGTTCTATCGGCCCGACGCGAAGGTGCGCTATGACCATATCGATGCGATATTCAAGGAACGCATCGACTGGGCGCTGATTGAACGGCACTGGAAGGACCTGATGCAGGTAGTGATTTCGATCCGCAACGGTCGCATGGCCGCGTCCACCCTGCTGCGCAAGCTTGGATCCGCCAGCAGGAAGAACCGGCTGTACCATGCCTTCAAGGAATTGGGGGCGACCGTGCGCACCTTGTTCCTGCTGCGCTATATCTCGGACCTCCAACTTCGCGAGCAGATCACTGCAGCCACGAACAAGGTCGAAGCCTTCAATGGGTTTTCCAAGCACCTGTTCTTCGGCGGCGAGGGCGTCATTGCTCGCAATGACCCGGTCGAACAGGAAAAGGCGATCAAGTACAACAATGTCGTCGCTAACGCCGTCATGTGCTGGAATGCGGTCCAGCAGAGCCGCCTGATTCGGCTCCTCCGCAAGAGTGGCTGGAAGATCACCTCCACCCAAGTGGCCTACCTGAGCCCCTATCTGACGAGCCACATCAAGCGTTTCGGGGACTACACGATCGATATCAAGTTGGTCCCACCGCCGGTGGAGCCGGATCTGGATCTGGACGACTGAGCTGCCGGGGTTGGTCGGCATGCGTCGAAAGTCACGCAACACATTGATCAAAAACAACTTTCGCGATCTTGTGCATGGTTTTTACACGTATGTCGGCTGTACCCCTAGTTGACCAGGGTCTCGCCTATGGTCAGGTCGAACTGCGTGCCCGACAGGACTTCGAGCTGGCCAGGGGAGCGGAGCGCCCAGCTCTGCTTCGGCCAAAGTCCCAGGCCCAGCACTGCGCCACCCGCTGCCAATCCTTGAACGAACTGCCTTCGAGACAGCAGCAGCTGCTCGGCGGCGTTCGTGCCTGAAAGTCTGGATCGCATGCATGACCTCCTATGATCGGTATCGGCTGACATCGAGCCCGCCCGGCCCATCGCCACGATCTGGGTGCCGGCCACGCGCGCCGGAGAAAGCGCCAGCGTGGTGAGGAACGCGGGTCAGCGTGCGCATGACAAGCCACGTGACGGTGGCCGGAATGCTTGCCAGATGGGCCGCACAGGATCCAGGCAACGGTCGGGGTTGAACGCAAGGGCGTGGTGCTCGCGTCATGGTGACCAGCCTAGGAGGGGGTCACTTTCGGCGGGATGACCCATCCATTACATTCCCGTCATTTCATGGTCATTCGCCCTGCCAGAGGCCTCGATGCTTGGGCGGTTGCGCCTTACCCCCGCTGGGCCTTGCGCTTGCCGACACCACGGTCGTCGACCGCGCCGCGTCGGCGCTTGGGTTCTTTCGCCGCCGCCGCAGACGGCTGTTCGAGATCGGCCAGGATCGGGCAATCGGGACGGTCGTCCCCCGAGCAGCATGTCGCCAGCTGCTGGAGTGTCGCTGCCATCTCTTGCATGTCGGCGATCCGCCGTTGCAGATCCTCGATGTGGTCCAGGGCGATACGCTTGACGTCGGCGCTGCGCCGGCGGCGGTTGCGCCAGAGCTGCAACAGGCCATCGATCTCGGCGACGGAGAATCCCAGATCCCTCGCGCGCCGGACGAAGCGCAGCACGTGGACGTCCTTTTCGGTGTAATCCCGGTAGCCTGCGTGCGTGCGGCCAGCCGGTGGAATCAACCCGATCTGCTCGTAGTAGCGGATCATCTTGGCCGATACACCCGAGGCCTTCGCCGCGTCACCGATGTTCACGTCATTCTCCTTTCGGTCCCAAGCCCGCCGCCCCGAAACTCGCCGAAGCGGCGGCACCCCTCGAAGCCGGCAGTTGGCCAGCCGACGCGGCCGTCGTCGGCGGTTGGAATCGCCGTAACCTGAGTGCGTTGCCGAGGACGAAGACGCTCGACAACGCCATGGCGCCTGCCGCGAAGACCGGCGAGAGCAAGACGCCGTACGCCGGATACAGCACACCCGCGGCAACCGGGATCAGGGCCGCGTTGTAGGCGAACGCCCAGAACAGGTTCTGCCGGATGTTGCGGATCGTCCTCTTCGACAGCGCGATGGCGTTGGGCACGCCCTTGAGGCTGCCCGACATCAGCACCACGTCGGCCGCCTCGATCGCGATATCGGTGCCCGTGCCGATGGCGATACCCACCTCGGCCTCCGCCAAGGCCGGCGCGTCGTTGATGCCATCGCCCACGAACACCAGATGGCCATGCAAGGCCCTGAGCCTGCGCACCGACTCCACCTTGCCCTCCGGCAGCACCTCGGCGACCACCTCGTCGATGCCCAGATGGCGGGCGATGGCCTCGGCCGTGCGCCGGTTGTCGCCGGTGATCATGGCCACCTTGAGACCCAACACGTGGAGCGCGGCGATGGCCTCGGGGGTTGTGTCCTTGATCGGATCGGCCACGGCGATGACGGCCGCGAGCTTGCCGCCGATCGCTGCGTAGAGCGGCGATTTGCCCTCGTCGCCCACCCGTTGCGCGTTGCCGGCGAAGGCGGTCACATCCAGCCCCAGCCGGTGCATGTAGCGGTCGGCACCGATCTGGACACCCAATCCGTCCACCTTGGCCTCGACGCCGTACCCGGTCTCGGACCTGAAGCCGGCGACCTCCGGCAAGACCAGGCCTTCGGCTTGGGCGGCCTCCACGATGGCGCGGCCGACCGGGTGTTCCGACATCGCCTCGACGGCCGCGATCCGCGCCAGCACCTGCGCCCGGTCGAAGCCCTCGGCGAGTTCCAGATCGGTGAGCACCGGCCGGCCTTCGGTCAGCGTACCGGTCTTGTCCAGCGCGACGACCTTGGCATCCTTGAGCAACTGCAAGGCCTCGCCCTTGCGGAACAACACGCCCATTTCCGCGCCGCGCCCGGTGCCGACCATGATCGAGGTGGGCGTGGCCAGCCCCATCGCGCAGGGACAGGCGATGATCAGCACGGCGACGGCGTTGACCAGCGCGAACGTCAGCGCCGGTGAGGGGCCGAAGGCGAGCCAGAGCAGGAATGTCAGCAGCGCCACGCCGATCACGGCCGGGACGAACCACGACGTCACCTGGTCGACCAGAGCCTGGATGGGTAGCTTGGAGCCCTGTGCTTCCTCGACCATGCGGATGATCCGGGAGAGCACCGTGGACTCGCCCACTGCGGTCGCGCGGAACGCCAGCGCGCCATTCTGGTTGACCGTGCCGCCGACCACCGCGCTGCCGGCGGTCTTCGCCACCGGCACCGGCTCGCCCGTGATCATGGACTCATCGACGTAGCTGTCGCCCTCGATCACCTCGCCGTCGACCGGTACACGTTCGCCGGGCCGCACTTCGACGGTATCCCCCGGCGCCACCTCGCCGAGAGCGATCTCGGCCGTCTGCCCGTCACGGCGCACGCGCGCGGTCCGCGCCTGCAACCCGACCAGCCGCTGGATCGCCTGGGAGGCGCGCCCTCTGGCCCGCGCTTCCAGGGACCGGCCGATGAGAATCAGGGTGACGATGACGGCCGCCGCCTCGTAGTAGACGTTGACCGCCTGCGCGGGCAACAGCGCGGGCGTGAAGGTCGCGACCAGCGAGTAGGCGTAAGCGGCCAAGGTGCCGACCGCCACCAGCGAGTTCATGTCCGGCGCCAGGCGCAACAGCGCGGGGAAACCCTGCTGATAGAAGCGCCGGCCTGGCCCGAGGATCACCAGCGTCGTCAGCGCGAACTGGATGATCCAGTTCCACTGCATGCCGATGGTGCGCACGATCAGGTGATGCAGGCCGGGAACGAGGTGCGAGCCCATCTCCAGCGCGACGACCGGCAAGGTCAGCGCAATGGACACGACCACCGCGCGTTTCAGTGCCGCCTGCTCGGCCTCGTTGCGGGCTGCGTCATCGGCCTCGCGCAAGGCCGCCCGGTCGATCGGCCGTGCCGCATACCCTGCGTCGTCGATGGCCTGGATCAGCAGTGGGGAGTCCGCGCCGCCTTCCACGACTGCGCGCTCCGTCGCCAGATTGACGCGCGCCGCCATCACGCCAG
Organism: Pseudomonadota bacterium; assembly: GCA_002862965.1. Taxonomy (GTDB): domain Bacteria; phylum Pseudomonadota; class Gammaproteobacteria; order UBA5335; family UBA5335; genus Macondimonas. The sequence continues at coordinate 983 of PKCW01000270.1, read as the reverse complement.
GGACGGCGCGCAAGGCGCGCTCCACACGTCCGACACAGGACGCGCAGGTCATGCCCTCGATGGCGAGTTCGGTCTTCCGCACAGCGTTCGTTCGCAGGGAGGCGCTTGGGGCAACGGAATCCATGGTGTTCATCTCGCCGGTGCAATGGTCAGTAAACAAGTCTGCGGGTTCCTACGGTGGGAAGGTCAACCCCTGCATGGCCCGCGAAAACCCTTGACCTTCCAACGATGGCAAGGCCCATCCTAACCGTACACAAATCAGCAGGAGGTGCCCCATGCACGCATTTCACATCCAGAACATGACTTGCGGCGGCTGCGTCCGAGGTGTGACGCGCGCCATCCAGTCCGTCGACCCGGATGCCCGGGTTCAGGCTGACGTTCATACCCGACGGGTGCAGGTCGTGTCCGAGCAGCCTAGCGAGATCGTGAAAGCCGCCCTGACCAAGGCGGGCTACCAGGCGATTGGCGTCGATCCCTGACGCGCCGCCCGGCGGAGCGTTCAAGTCCCATTGATCGGCTGCAAGCAGCGAAGGGGCTCTCGCCAGCGCGGTCGTCGCACGACGCTGTGCCTTGAGCGTGTGGGCCGGTTCGCTCAGCCGGGATCATCCGGGTGGTCGGGCGCCGCCGGTCGACGGCGCCGCCACGACCATCCTCGTTCGATCTCGATTTGCAGTGCAACGCTCAGGAAGGTGCGGATCAGCACGATCAGCGCAAGGATCGCCACGCCCTGGAGCGAGGGATCGATGGTGACGGTGCGGATGATGTCCGCGGCCACGAGGAACTCCAGGCCCAAGACGATCGTGCCGCCGAGCTCCTGCCGCAGGGCGTGATAGCGCGCCGTCATCCCGACCTTCGTGTGAAGGAAGGCGAACCGCCCACACGCCAACAGGCTTCCCAGCGTGATGACGCCGACACCGAACAACTCGAATCCAGCCACCGCGATTCCGATGGCGGCATGTGGCAAGTCGACGCTCATCGGCCTG